>NZ_JAPEID010000165.1:0-846 GCF_028823755.1 Vibrio sp. VP6 | reverse complement strand
GATTCGGGGCAGGGTTTCTATGTTGATTGTGCGGTGAGATTGCGTCAGACCTTCGCTCATAATCGATTGGTCCCCAGTTCAAGTCTGGGAGGGGCCACCACTCTCTTCCGTATATGTCCACCACGTTCCACAATCCCTTTTAAAATCTATACTTTCCATAGTTTTATTGTCCGTATTGCGCCACAGCCATCTTTTACCATCCACGATTTAATGTACCATCTAATGTACCAACCGTTAGATGTGACCAAAATCGTTGGTACAATGGAGGGATGAATCATGCCTAGAACCACATCAAGCCTGACTAACACTCAAGTCAAACAAGCTAAAAGTGCCGACAGGGAATACACCTTATCGGACGGTGATGGATTACAGCTTAGAATCAGACCTACTGGTGTAAAGCTGTGGATATTGAAGTACACCCACCCTGTTACCAAAAAGAGAACAAACTTCGGCTTAGGCTCATACCCAAGCGTCTCATTAGCTGATGCTCGCAAGAAACGAGAAGATGCTAAGAAGCTTCTTGCTAATGGTATCGATCCTAAACAGTATAAAAATGACAACCTCAAACGAGAACAGGAGGCATTATCAAATACTTTCCAAAAGTTTGCAGATAAATGGCTTGAGTTAAAGAGACAGAATGTAAAGCCTGAAACAGCAGACAAAGCTTATCAATGTCTCAATAAGCACATCCTACCTAAACTGGGCCACGTTACTATCACCGAGATTAAGCCTCGACAAGTCTACGAGATACTTGAGCCAGTCAAAGCTCAAGGGACTCTAGAAACCGTCAAACGCCTATGCAGGATAATCAACGAGGTAATGCGCTTAGCTGTAGCCAGCGGTGCT
>NZ_JAPEID010000164.1:0-848 GCF_028823755.1 Vibrio sp. VP6 | reverse complement strand
AATAAGGGATGAAGTAGGCACAATGGACTTATCGCAGAAATGGGCGCAAAACCCCATTATTAACAAATGGTAAGTGTTCATGCTGACTGCGTGACTAAGAAAAAATCAAAATGCTTATCGCGGATTCTGGTCTACTCCCCCTTATCATAGTTTTTCGTTCCATTGCACTTTAGCCCCCAATTTCGCCATTTATGTCATGAGGAGCAGCGCGACGAATACTAGAACGCGCTCACGTAGTGAGTAAGATGCCTCCTATCCGAACGCTCAGAAGCTTTTTTGTTCACTAGTGGTTCCGGTACGAAAATTGCCCTCCGCCCTGCTAGACCCTGATTTGCGCTATTGGTGGAATTAAACTCGATCATTGAGTTGGGGTTCCACAATGTCTTATGTATATGCTCGATAGGTTCCTGTCGAATGACAAAAGAAAGGTTCAGCGCAGCCAGCTAGTGCTTCTAATTTTATTTTAATGTTTTGACTTGATGCTGGCTGTTGGGGCCCGTCAAAAGCTTTCATAGTGGTTCATATTTTTGTTGTGGTTGATTAGCTTTTGATGGGAGGTCTCACTGAGCGAAGCTATTGTCTTTTCTTAAATATTTATCTTTATATTTATCTAGATACAAAGTTTAAATACGAAGTTTTCATAAGCACGGCATGTTATTCAGGGGCATTCTTAGGGTAAATCCTTGTTCTATTTTCTTGCACTACCTTTTTAGTGAATAAATGAAAATCCGCATATGGCACGGAAAAACAAGAGACGTAAAGGGGTCGTTAAGACAAAGGAGTGATTGCAAGAGAGTGGATAATGTGATGTAGATCAATTTCAATATTCTACAGACGAGCGAAATCCT
>NZ_JAPEID010000163.1:0-852 GCF_028823755.1 Vibrio sp. VP6 | reverse complement strand
GAAGTTGCTGAAGTTGCTGAAGTTGCTGAAGTTGCTGAAGTTGCTGAAGTTGCTGTTCAACCAGCATCAACGCACCCCTTGCAGAAAGTCAAAACTTTTATGCGAAAAATCGGCAATTTTATTTTCAAATAAATCAAATTCCACATACTAAGCCCCTAGACTTCCAAGTCAGGGGCTTTTCTTTAAAGACAAAAAACTCAAAATCAACAGACTAATCATTAACACCATCACCACGTAGCCAAATCGAAAAGGTTTGTTTGCCTTCACCAGTGAAGACAAGCGATTCACACCAGAAGAGCCGTTAACGAAGAAAAACTGGCGTCTCAACATCGATCACTTACGAATGTTCAAAGAAGCCCGTAGAGCGCAATAGGTAAATAAAACCTTTGGCTTCTTCTCAATCAACACCTTCGAGTAAATGCTCATCCAACCAACGCTTTGATTGTGTTTTTTTTAACGACGTTCACACACTTAAATGAGATCAAAATAATGACAAATAAAAACCCCGATTATCCTCACCTTATCGAAACATTAGCCAAACAGGCACACCAAGGTTGCGGTTTAAGCTATGAACTTTTCAGTCGCCGCTTTCAATCTTCCATTGATAACCTCATCGAGCGTCTTCCAGAGGAAGAAAAGGGCTCTGTGATTGCTATTGCTGTTAAGCACGGTTACGAACGTGAGCAACCCGATGAAAATTGCAGGAACGACGACGAACGTTGCTGCTCCCATGGTATTGATATTGACTGCTGCCCAGCGGGGTGCGCGGATTATGACTGAGATGGTAAACCTGCCCGTTCAATTAACGGATGAAGAAGAGCAAGAACTTCAAGCATTCGAAACTCAACATCG
>NZ_JAPEID010000162.1:0-856 GCF_028823755.1 Vibrio sp. VP6 | reverse complement strand
GCGTATTGCGGATTTCGGCTTGCACTAAGGCATCACTGAGTTTCATGCCGCATTGGGTGAGGTTAGCGAGCGTTTTCAGCAGCGTGGACGCCACAGCCACGCGATACAGTGAGAACAGTGGCCAATCGTTACTGAGCCCGCGGCTATTGCCTTTCCAGTTGGGCAGTGCCATGGCCAGTACCAGGAGAAGCAAGGCAAAGACCGCGGCGATGGCAATGCCATAGTCGGCAAAAAAATTGCGCACGGTTAGGCCAATGCCTGGTTGGTTATCGATGGCACTGAGCATCTTGTCAGCGATGTAGACACCGTAGAAACCAGCACCAACACTAAGGGCATAAGGAAACGCCAACATCTTGACCAACTTCGCCACGATGTTTTCGCCGCCTTTAAGCTGCTCAATCGCGGTTTGCAATCCGATATGACGCTGACCTGCGCTTTCCGCCGCGCGTATTGAGCTTAGAACCACACCTGGAAACCAGCCTTCAAGTACATCGACAAAACGTTGACCTTGCCCTGGCGCATCGAGTCCGGCCTGTCCGATTTGCTTGAGCGCGTCGGTGCCGTTTTCAACCAGCGACTGACAAAACTCTTTGGTGGTGAGCTTGTATCGGTCGGCTTTGAGCCATTGGTCTAAAAATGCCACTTGCTCCTCACCAGAGAACGTCCATTGCTCAATGGTTTTGCCAAAGAGAGTAAAGGAAGCACTCATAACGCCTCCTGCATCGCTCGGTAAATGTCGGTGACGGGCACGGGCACTAAGTCATCGACTTGCTCGGAAGCCGAAAGAATATCAACCTGACCGCGCATAATGCGCGATTTACAGTGATCTTTGATGCTTGGCCAGCCTTGCTTCTTG
>NZ_JAPEID010000161.1:0-858 GCF_028823755.1 Vibrio sp. VP6 | reverse complement strand
TTTTAAAGCGACGTTACGAACGAAGTTGTCAACAAAATTGGCAATACCTTTTTGCTCGTGAAGAACTTGGCAGTCGTAAGGCAAAAAGCGACGCCCCCGTATCGAGACAAATGGTCTATCACATTTGTTGTCAAATTAGAGAAAAACTTGAGAAAAAACTCAAAGGCATCCGAGTTGGATTACATTCTTGTCGTAAGTTTGCGGTGCAACGTGTCGTGAGCATAACAAAAGACGTATTCACCGCCTCGGTATGGATTGGGCATGGGAAAGGGAACCTCGCCATGACAGAACATTATCTGAATCGTTCAGCGCAACATCAGGAACAAGTCAATCGACAGTTAGGAGCTGGTATTTGTCAGATTGAATATACGGTTCCGTTCACACAACGCACTCCTAAGTTATTGATTTAGCCCCCCCCTTTTTATAGGAAAATTCTGAAAACAAAAAACTGACGTTCTACCTGACAGTTTATTGACATATAATTAAGATGTTTTTATGACCATACGCGCCGATTTAACGAACTCTTTGTTTTTCACTCTCGTATTTTGCATTTTATTCAAATTGACCAATACTTAATCTATAAGTTTGTCAGCCTAATCGCCTGTAACCTTATGGGTTAATGCAAGCTTATAACGGGAAGTAGGAAAGAAGTCTTGACTTCCTTCTTACTAATTTTGCCCTTTTTCCGGTATTGCATCCCAAAAAGAGCAATGTGCAAGATGCATGAAAACCAACAAGGAGAGTCCTGCACGCCCCTTAATATAGGCTCGGCCGTGCTTCATTCAACATTGATAAGAGAAAACTTATGAAATTTACCCTGAAAGCTTCTTCTATTGCAGTAATGGCTATCGTTAGTGC
>NZ_JAPEID010000160.1:0-881 GCF_028823755.1 Vibrio sp. VP6 | reverse complement strand
GAGTATATTCATGCGCATCTGTAAAAAGTGTCGCACTTCAAACTTGATACTAAGTTTTTCTATTCCGCAAATTTAATTTCAGTTGTCACATATACTGGTATATTCAGTGAGTTAGACTCGGATGGTACGTATTCAACTTTACTTAACGCTTTTAAGGCAATTAGATCCCATTCACCCTTAGGAGACGACTCAACAATTGTAGGATTAAATATCTCGCCATTCGAGTCTATTAAATAGTTAATTAGGACATAACCACCTGTTTTTGGCACCTTTATATTAGACTTCAAACTAAATCTAAAATCCTCTGACGACTGAACCCAATAATCACCTAAGTCATGTTGCTCAACTTTTATTGAAGATTGTGTCAGATACACTTCCTGTTTTGATGCACAACCACATAAAATTAAAAAACTTAGTGACAATATACTCAGTTTTTTCATATACACTCCTTGTAAAATATAACGCCGCGTTAAGTGGTGAACAACGCCAACCACCATACCTAACCCATTGTACCTTAAACACTAAATTCAACTTAAACTGAAATAGCCAAGCGTTGTGAATCCGCCTTAAACGCTTTGTTATACTGCTGCCTGCCGCTCCAGACGAACTTCTATTGCTTTAACGTTTGAGCTGTCAGCCAATTCAAAAATATCTGACTCAATACGCTCAGCAACCTTGAAACCTAGTGCCTCAAAGACCTCTACATTACCAGTTTGCTCAACGCACCAAACTGAGAGCAAGCCTGCATTAGAGAACATACACTCTGCTTCTAAAATTAAGCTTCGAGCTACGCCTTTTTTACGACATTCAGGCATGACAGCAAGTGTAGGCTTTGTTGCGTAATTCGATGGAACTAAATCAAGAAACTACGATCTGAGCGG
>NZ_JAPEID010000159.1:0-888 GCF_028823755.1 Vibrio sp. VP6 | reverse complement strand
ATACTACTGCATCGGGTGATGACATCACTGAAACCACTCAAGCGATTATTGGTGCGGATGGTGTGACCGCCACGTTTACTATCGATACCGTGGACGATGTTTACGCCGAAGGCGATGAAGTATTCCGTGTCAGCGTATCAGGCATTGTAGATGGTGATAGCAATCCGATTTTTGAGGCATTAGATGTATCAAATGCCTTTGTTGATACCACTATCAGCGATGAAACTGACCCAGGACCAGAAGATACGGTCACCGTGACCATGAGCGGTCCAGCGAATGTCGTAGAAGGTGATACCACCACGGACTACACCGTGACGCTGAGCGATCCGGCGCCAGTCGGTAGCATCGTCACGTTAGCCTATAGCTACACCACGGCATCCGGTGACGACATCACTGAAACCACCCAAGCGATTATTGGGGCGGATGGCGTAACCGCCACGTTTACTATTGATACGGTGGACGACGTTTATGCCGAAGGCGATGAAGTCTTCCGTGTTAGCGTGTCGGGTATTGTCGATAGCGACAGCAATCCTATCTTCGAAGCGTTGAACCTCGATAATGCGTTCGTCGACACCACCATCAGTGATGAAACCGACCCAGGCCCAGAAGATACGGTTACCGTGACCATGACAGGTCCAGCGAATGTGGTGGAAGGTGACACCACCACGGAATACACCGTGACACTGAGCGATCCGGCGCCAGTCGGTAGCATCGTGACTTTAGCTTACAGCTACACCACCGCGTCAGGTGATGACATCACTGAAACCACTCAAGCAGTGATTGGTGCCGATGGTGTGACCGCCACGTTTACCATTGATACGGTGGATGACGTTTATGCCGAAGGCGATGAAGTGTTCCGTGTCAGCGTGTCAGGCATCGTCGATAGCG
>NZ_JAPEID010000158.1:0-894 GCF_028823755.1 Vibrio sp. VP6 | reverse complement strand
ACGTGTTAAATCACTGCTAACAGGGAAGCTAGACAAAATTCACACAGGTGAAATCACCGCCTTTACCCAATGTAAATAGCAAAGGAGCTATCTAATGAAAAAACTGTTATTACTGCTGCCCGTCTTATGTCTTAGCGGGCAAGCATTGGCCAAAGTGTCATATGAAGATGCGATTGAATCCAACCGCCCCTATCACGATGCCAATGGTGCCGTGCATATTCCACCCGACACAAAAGGACTCGGGCCTGATGAATTACCCGACAGTTCCCAAAACGGAGATTTAGGGCACTGGGTCAAAGTCTCCAGCATCACTACGGATGTGGTCAATGCGGGCGCCTATTCCGCGCTGCTTTCCCCTGATTCTGCGGGGCAAGCGTGTTACAAAGGCACCAAAGGGCTGATTCTGGCCACCGCGCGAGAGTGTAACAACTGGAACTCGGGCGGTTGGCACTGCGAGGGCTATGGACCAGAAACCATCACCGATTACGGTTACAAAGCCGAATGTAAGTAACGTCACCAAGAGGCTTGGGCGATCAAGCCTCTTTCACATGATCCTGACTTGCGCATTTTTTAGTCTTGATACAATAACCTTACAAAAATGAATGACATAAGGCATCACCATGCGTTTACCTTCCTTATCACTGATTGCGCTTAGCTTGCTGTCCGCATCAAGTTATGCGGTAGAAAATGGCACTCCTGTCGATTGGAGCCAACATGACGATACGGTTCGCTTAGATAACTCTACCAATAAGAGTCTTTACTGCACTGCCACTTTAATTTCAGGACGCTATGCCATTACCGCTGGGCATTGCGTTAATGACGGTGGACTCGACATTATGACGCCATCGAACAGCGAAAACTTACCTCTTAGTGCGCAGTGGATATCCCCAGAGT
>NZ_JAPEID010000157.1:0-915 GCF_028823755.1 Vibrio sp. VP6 | reverse complement strand
CCGCCTCGGTTGCGTTGCAAGACATTCAAGCAGCGATTGCCAACATTATGGACATGAACACGCTGATCGCCACTGCAACCGAAGAACAGAGCCAAGTGGGACAAGAAATCTCTCAACGTGTTGAGGTCATTTCGCAGCAAAGTAGTCAATCAGCAGGCCTTGCCAACCAAAACCGCTCGGGAAGCCAAAACCTCAATCACAAAGCCAACGAGCTCTACGACTTGGTTGGTCGTTTCACGGTTTAATCCAACAGGCTAACCGACAAATAAAAACAGCGACGCTTTGACGTCGCTGTTTTTGTTACGACCTAGAAACGACTTCGCTATAATGCCGCCAACTTAGCACCCACAAGGGCAAATCGACATGATTATTATGACCACCAACTTCGGTGACATCGAAATTGAACTGAACTTGGAACGAGCGCCAGTGAGCTCAAAAAACTTCAAAAAATACTGTGAAGAAGGCTTCTACAACGGCACGATTTTCCACCGCGTTATCGACGGTTTTATGATTCAAGGTGGCGGTCACACTGAGGACATGACAGAAAAACCAACCCGCGCACCAATCGCAAACGAAGCGAACCGTGGCCTAAAAAATACCGTCGGCACAATTGCGATGGCACGTACCGACGCGCCGCACTCAGCAACTGCGCAGTTCTTCATTAACTTGGAAGACAATGATTTCTTAGATCACACCGCCACCACCAACTTGGGTTGGGGCTACGCGGTATTTGGAAAAGTGACAGCGGGCATGGATGTGGTTAATCGCATCGCGAAAGTGAAAACGACATCAAAGCAGGGTCACGATGATGTGCCATGCGAACCTATCATTATTGAAAAAGTGACGATCAGCGAATAGTCGCCTCTGTCCGCTCAAAGATAAGAAAAAGCGCCTAACCTCTTCTGAATTAGGCGC
>NZ_JAPEID010000015.1:0-110639 GCF_028823755.1 Vibrio sp. VP6 | reverse complement strand
GGAGTATATTCATGCGCATCTGTAAAAAGTGTCGCACTTCAAACTTGATACTAAGACCTACAATGGTAATGGAGCCTAAAATTGTAGTGTTGTTCTTAGTTTTAGTAAAAGATGCTCGTTGTTTGTATAAAGTCCGATCTAGAAGAAAGCCCATCCTTGCATACTTAGCTTTAGATTTCCAAAACCACGATTTAGAAGTCAGCCATATTTTTATTGAATCCACCAAAATACACACCCTATCAGAGGCTTACGAATCTACGAGGCATCATAACACCTGAAACTTCTGCGTATCAATTGTTCATATAAAACATGCTTCAATCCAATCTAAACATTCCTATAATCACAAGGGTGGTAAGCTCTTTAATTTGCCATACTTCAAGTAATTCGCCTTTTACAAATTTACGTAACCATTCTGAGAAACTTTTGTCCACAAATTGGTTTCACTCTTTATTGCCAGAACTTTTGAGGCCAATTTTATTTTTTGTTCGCACTGCTAACATCTTCTTTTGGTTATAACTTTTTTATCAAGATCAATTAATGCAATCGACCTCCCAAAATCGTTCCCTCCTTTTTTTTCAAAGATACTAACTCCTGCCCTCAAATGAGATAAGGAGACAGGTAATGACACGAAATCGAATAATCCCATTAAAAGAGGTATCAGAAGCTTTAGGCCGGACACCCAAAACAATTTGGCGATGGTGGGCAAAAGAGAAAACATTTCCGAAACCCATTCTGATTAATGGACGCTGCCTTGGGTGGCGAGAGTCTGAGCTAGATAACTGGATGGAGAATCAAGGGGGGAAAAGTGACAGCAGCAAGTGATAAAAGTCAGCCGAGCGAGTCTCAACTCGATTTTCCAGACAAGAAAAAAGAAGGGTTTAAGAAGCTTATTCTCAATACAGATGACAACCTGAGGGTACTGTTAGATCACAAAGGATACGTCCCTTACTTAAATGCGATGAACACTGAGATAGAAGTGCTCCATAACGGTAAGGTTATGGAATATGAGGTGTTAATGAGTAAGCTGATAAGCGACTGTGCAAGATTCGATGTACCAAAAGCAGCAATTGGTGATCATCTACATGTTTTGGCAAAGGAGCGTTCATATCACCCTATTGTTTTGCATCTGGCTGACTCTGAATGGGATGGCGTCGAACGAGTGAAGAAAGTTATTGGGTGCATCCGTTCTAAGAGACCTGAAGTTACGGAGCTAATTATGCGGAGGTGGCTTGTAGGTTGTATTGCGGCGCTATACGAGCCTCGGTTTAGCAGTAAGTTAGTTCCGGTGCTTCAGAGTAAGCAGTCTTTTAGAAAAACCGCTTTCTTATCAAGAATAGGTGACATCGTACAAGGGGCATTTCTTGGAGGTCGGGCATTAGATCCCCGCTGCAAAGATAGCGTGTTACCTATTATTAAGTCATGGATTGTTGAACTCGGTGAACTGGAGTCTTCAACAAAGCACAGTCAAGGTCAGCTGAAAGCATTTATATCCCAAGAGGCAGACACAATCAGGTTGCCCTATGCGCGTACCGACCTTAAAAAACCGAGGCAAACGCTTTTGATAGCGACGGTAAACGGCCAAGACTTCTTAAAGGACAGAACGGGTAATACTCGGTTTGGTGTGATTGAACTAAATGAACCCATTGATATGACTACTGTGAATCGGATTCTCGGGTGGCAATACAACGGAACTGGCAGCCTTCGCCAAGAAGAGCCCGAGTCATTGCGGCAGTTTTGGTTGGAGGTCAAGCACATGTATGAAGCTGGTGAGCCTTGGGTACTGTCAATGGACGAGCAGGCTCTGGTTGATACGGTATCTGATAAATATTTGGATAAAGGGCGTTGGTATAAAATGCTTCAGGAGCGAATATCAATGGAGGCTGATGATAATCGAAGCCAGACTGAATGGCTTGCACCAGGCCAAATTAGCCAGATCTTAGGCATACCATGTAACTATGTTGCTCATGTCGGCAGAGCTCTACAGCGATTAGCTGATGAGGGGAAAATTGAAACTCGTTACAAAGATGGCTACAGGCTGTATTTGTTTCCAAGCAGCTATCGTCCACATTTCTGAGATTGTATGTTTATAACTTTACTTCACTTACCTCACTTAAAGTGGAGTAAGTGAAGTAAATTGAGAAAAACCAAGTTTATGTCGTTCGCACTGCGAACATCTGATCAATTCAATCAATCGACCTCTTAAAACCGTTACGCCTCTTTTTATCAAAGATACTGGTTCAGTCATCAAATGAGAAAAGGAGGATGCTCATGGCAAGAGATCGAATTATGTCCCTTAAAGAAGTTTCAGATTCACTGGGCCGCAGTCCAAGGACTATTTGGCGTTGGTGGGCGAAAGACAAGTGTTTTCCTAAGCCAATACAGATAAATGGGCGTTGTTTAGGCTGGCGTGAGCGAGACTTTGTTGATTGGCTAGTAGAGCAAGAACAGGCTTTTAAAGATTAAATTTATGTACGCGAGGCTATAGGCCTCGCTTTTTATTCGCACTGCGAACGTTAATTCCACTTGTTGGGATAAATGCAGTAATCGTTAGCTTAAAAAAAATATTTAACTTTATCGGCTTTAACATTCTTTCTGACATTGAGGGGCTGTTCGCTTCTCATTCATCAAGAAGGAAGGAAATATGAATAGTACTAAGCGTAATGGGAGCAAGCAGTTTGATTCTGCATCAGTTAAATATTGCAACCAAACAAGTATCTCTATGTCTTGTCATGTTGACATGAGAAACGTATTGTTTGGTTATTATGAGGAGTACTTATCTCCCATGACTCCGTTAAATCATGATAATGCACTATGTTCTGTGATAGAAGACATTGATTGTGTAATAGTTGATTACGGTAAGGATACAAAGCAGTTTTTGAACCTTAGCACCGCTTTAGATTGGGCTAAGTCAGTTATGGGGGTTAAAGTATTTAGATATGTGGATCTTTCATTGTTTGGTGGGCCTGGATTCTATCTAGATGATTACATGGATGCCTTAAGAGATAATGCTGATAACTTAATCGATTTTTTTGTTGATAGCTTTAATCGTTATGGTTGGAGCATATCCCCATTTCAACTTGCCCATGATGTAGAGATTACGTCTGAATTTAGTAAACCGGAGCTCGTTGAGGCGGTATTTAACTTTGCTAGGAATATCCATTGCTTTAGCGCAGTAGGGCCAGAACGCTCACCTTGGTTTATGAGCCAACCTACAAATGAAGGCTCTTACTACGTTTGCAGATTTAATGGGAAAATTGAGCTTGTTGACCTTAAACTGGTTCATAGTGTAGATGGAAGAAGCAGTAAATTGATGATCTTTGGCTTAAACCAAGAGCCTGTGCCTTTAGATGAAGCGGAAGCTGGCGATTGGTTATGGTCTTTCTCTTATCATCAAACAAATACATTTGACTGAAGCCTATAATTAGAATGAAGTGACTTAATGTACAGTAAACGTTGAGTCACTTTTTACCAGCTACCAATCTGAATTATCTCTATGGCGTTTTTCTGTAATCCTATTCCTCAACTTACCCTCTAAATCCCGCTCGAATTCACACCCGATGTCATCAAAGTAGGTGTTGTCTGAAATACCATCATCATAGCTAATATGTTCGCGATCGATGTTTGAGCTTTTACTTGAAGCTTCCAAAACACAAACAATAACTTTAAGCAATGAAATGAAAATGCTCCCAAAGATTGAGATGAGCGTAGGGCTTTTTTTATATTCCATATTCAATCTGCCAGATTTATGCATTTGTCACGTAATAGGTTACGCTTTCTACTTAAGATTAGCAGAGGAGTGAAATGTTCGCAGTGCGAACAAAACAACGTAAAGGTGTATGTATGGTGCAGATGGACGAATTTATTTGGAAGCGCTACATGGAAGATATAGAAGGTATGTTTAGAGATGCTATTACAAGTTTGGATTTACAGCATCGCGCCGTCATGGCTAAAGCAATTACGGCCATGTTAATCCAAGAGCCAACATTTAAGCTTACAGATGAAAATATAATCAATTACTTGAAATCTCCAGATGACATCAAACGTCAGATATTCGTTCAGTATGGTTACTTTGATCCACGCCTTGAATCGTCTTTGCAAGAAGCTGTCCTATGTATTGATGGTATCAAAGAACCACTGCTCAACAGCATAAAGAACGCACGTTGAAGCCCTCCTGTCACTAGCTGTGAAATAGGTAGTGACAGGAGGTATACCGCGAGCGCATCACCTTATTTTTTCTATATTCTCGTTATTTCTTTTAAGCGGGGTCACTTGGTGACAGCCAAGTGACGGCTTGGTAGCCTCATCACGTAAATAAAAAAGTAGCCGTCGCTATAAAGACTCTTCATAAATCATAAATGTTCAATAGGAGAAAGAAACGTAACCAGCATTGTGACGTCACAATGCTCTTCTCGTAGATGCTCACGCTTCTTCAAGTAGATCATGTACGACATTCGTAACTATCGATACACAAACCATCACTCTTGCCCTAATCGCCTCTGAGGCATTCATCTTACTAACCATAAGTTTGAATTGGGCTTATCACTAACCATCAGGTTCACGTGGTTTGATTACGTTTTCTCCATCATTTTTTCAAGTAGATAGAGCCATATGAGCTATATGGCTCTTATTTATTTAGGAGTAAGAGTCATGAGCAAACCAAACTTACGACACGGCCTAGTTTTGTTAATGAAGCGCAACATTGATGGGAGTTATGCATCTCAAGCTGCACGTAAAAACATCCTCATCCAAATCGAAAAACAATTAAAGAGAGGAGGGTACAGGCACTTAACTCCACATACACTTAAGTTAAAGCACGTAAAATTTTTGGTTGAGCATTGGCAAAGTCAAGGCTTAAGCGTTGGAACTATAAAAAACCGAATGGCACATATTCGTTGGGTATTCGAAAAGACTGGACGTGAGCATTTGTTACCCAAGTCCAATGAAGAGTTGGGGATAGGAAAGAGAGTTTTCAGTGACAATAGTACCAACAAGGCGAAAGAGCTTGATGAAGTAAAGTTTAACGCAATCTCAGACCCATATATAAAAATAGCGTTAGAGCTACAATCTGCATTCGGTCTGAGGCGGGAAGAAGCTTTGAAGTTTAACCCCAGTATAGCGATTAAAGCAGATAGAATTCATTTAATGGGTTCTTGGACTAAAGGTGGCAAGGCGCGAGAGGTACCAATCAGAAACGAATATCAAAAGCAGGTGTTAGAACGAGCTATAGCTATTGCCCCAAGAGGCTCTCTGATTCCCGCAAGCAAAAAGTACATTCAACAGCTAAAGCACTACGAAAATACTTGTAGGAAGGTTGGGTTATGCAAGAACCATGGTCTACGCCATCAATATGCTCAACAGCGATACATAGAACTGACAGGAATGAATGCACCTAAAGCGGGTGGTTTAACTAGCAGAGAACTTAGTAGAGAACAAAAAAGTGCAGATAAAGAAGCTCGCCTTATTATTAGTAGAGAGTTAGGGCATGAGCGAGAAGAGATTACAGTTATCTATCTTGGCCGGTAAGCACATTATCAAGTTTTGTATTTTTAGGTTAAAATATAACCACAAGAACATTAGGGCGGGTTTCAATATGTTAGTACAACTTTTGGATGTAACGGGTATGACTTTAGCTCAACTTTTATTTTTAGCTCTAGTTACCGTTGGTACAATCGGTTTGCCTTTGTTAGCTATTTGGTATGATCGTAAACACGGAATTGAGTAAAATAGGCAGATAATAAAAAAGCGCCCCCTTTTCACATAAGGGGCGCTTTTTTATTATCTTATCGAATTTTCTGTTCTGCTCGTGATGGAAAAATGTTGGCAAGCCCAGCAAAGCGTCCAAAATTGTGAGCTAAGCAACTTCCTAACTACACCCACAACTACACCCAAAATCACTAGGTACAAAAAAAGCGTAGCAGGTACTAACCTGCTACGCCTTCTAGAATATGGTGGCCCCTCGCAGACTTGAACTGCGGACCAATCGATTATGAGTCGACTGCTCTAACCACTGAGCTAAGGGGCCTTAATAGGTCAACGATTATAGGGGAAGCGTTGCAAGGTGTCTAGATAGCAACTAGGGCAATTGCGCTTAGTTTTTATCCACTTAGAACCAGTGATAATAAAAAAGGTGACCTAAGGTCACCTTTTTTGTCCAACGCTTTATTATTCGTCGAGGAAGCTGCGCAGAGTTTCTGAGCGGCTAGGGTGACGAAGTTTACGTAGAGCTTTTGCTTCGATCTGACGGATACGTTCACGAGTAACGTCGAACTGCTTACCAACTTCTTCTAGAGTGTGGTCAGTGTTCATGTCGATACCAAAGCGCATACGAAGTACTTTCGCTTCACGTGGCGTTAGACCTGCAAGTACATCTTTTGTAGCCATTTTCAGGCTTGTTGCTGTTGCAGAGTCTAGCGGTAGTTCTAGTGTTGTATCTTCGATGAAATCACCTAGATGCGAATCTTCGTCGTCACCGATTGGTGTCTCCATTGAGATTGGCTCTTTAGCGATCTTCAGTACTTTACGGATCTTGTCTTCTGGCATTTGCATACGCTCTGCCAGTTCTTCCGGTAGCGGCTCACGACCCATCTCTTGCAGCATTTGACGAGAGATACGGTTTAGCTTGTTGATCGTTTCGATCATATGTACCGGGATACGAATCGTACGTGCTTGGTCCGCGATTGAACGAGTGATTGCCTGACGGATCCACCACGTTGCGTAAGTCGAGAACTTGTAACCACGACGGTATTCAAACTTATCTACCGCTTTCATCAGACCGATGTTACCTTCTTGGATTAGATCCAAGAATTGTAGGCCACGGTTGGTGTATTTCTTCGCGATAGAAATTACAAGACGTAAGTTCGCTTCAACCATCTCTTTCTTCGCACGGCGTGCTTTCGCTTCACCGATAGACATGCGACGGCTGATGTCTTTAATGTTTTGTACGTTTAGAGATGTCTCTTCTTCAATCATTTTTAACTTAGCGATTGAACGACGGATCTCTTCTTCGTTACGTTTGATTTTCTCAGCGTATGGCTTGTCAGATGCTAGGATCTCGTCTAGCCATGCATCACTTGATTCGTTACCAGTGAATAGGGCAATAAACGATTTCTTCGGCATTTTGCCGTATTCAACCACAGACTTCATGATCAAACGTTCTTGAGTACGAACGCGATCCATTGCTGTGCGAAGTTCGTTCACTAGGTGGTCGAACTGTTTTGGTGTTAGACGGAATTCTTTGAATACGTCTAGCATCATTTCGTTAGCAACGGTTGCTTTCGGGCTGTCGTAGCCGTACTCATTGATCGCTAGCTGAAGATTTTGGTATGTGCTGCGTAGCTGGTTGAATTTCTCAAGCGCTAGCTCTGGGTCAATACCTACATCTTCTTCTGAATCATCTGAATCGTCATCGCTTTCTTCATCATCTTCTAGGTCTTCTTCGTCTTCCTCTTCTAATTGAGTTTCAGACAGTTCAGAACCGATGTGAGTCGCGGTTGGCGCTGCTGTATCGTCAGCGTCAGGATCTACAAAGCCAGAGATTAAATCAGTCAGACGAAGTTCTTCTGCCTGAACCTTATCAAATTGCTCTAGGATGTAAGGAATAGTGCCAGGGTATTCAGCAACAGACGATTGAACTTGGTTAATACCTTCTTCAATGCGTTTTGCGATGTCGATTTCGCCTTCGCGAGTCAGCAGCTCTACAGTACCCATTTCACGCATGTACATGCGAACTGGGTCTGTTGTACGACCAATTTCACTTTCTACGCTAGAAAGTGCTGCTGCTGCAGCTTCAGCTGCATCTTCATCGGTAATGTTTGTGTCATCGTTCAGTGCTAGATCATCAGCATCAGGAGCAGTTTCTACTACCTTGATACCCATGTCGTTGATCATCTGAATGATGTCTTCTACCTGTTCTGAATCTACGATTTCAGCAGGTAGGTGGTCATTTACTTCGGCGTAGGTCAGATAGCCTTGCTCCTTGCCTTTAATAACAAGTAACTTTAGCTGTGACTGCGGATTTTGATCCATAGACGGTATCCAACTTCGTAATCTGGTGAAGGAATCAGTATGCGAAATGCAAACCACTTACTATAACAAATTAAATTGTTGCTGACTAATTAAACAGGGTTACGCTTTTAAATCTAGCATAAGTGCTAGCAGCTCCCTTTTCTCTTCGGCTGATAAACCGACACTTCTTGCTTTGGCCTGCAGGTTTTCAATTTGCTTTTCTACGCACTGGGCAATAATTTTATCCAGTGAGTCTAAAAATATTTCTTCTTGGTTGTCTTCGTCGAGCGGAATATCCCAGCTCGCAAGACGAGACAGAAGTGCCTCATTCTGGCTGTTGCGCCAGTGCTCTAATAATTGGCCTGTGTTGATATGGGGATGCGCCTGGCATTTATCAAGTACATCTGCAAATAAACTTAGGCCTGGTATGGATAAGTCTCTCACTGAGGAAAGGTCCGGTACCATTTGAGCATAGCTCGGATTTTGAATAAGTAGAGCAATAACCTCACGCATAGGAGTTCGTTTGATCTCTTTGTGCGGTTGAGGTCGAGTTTCACTTATCTTTTTACGAGGCTGACGTAGGCGGTTATCAAACCCCGTGCGCTCATCTAATAGTTTTTCGAGCAACTCCTGAAAGTATGGGTCAGGAATCTTGTCAATCAAGGCGCTAGCGTATGCTCTCAACGCAGACTTACCTTCGTTGTTACCCAAATTGATTTGGTGTAACTCAATCAAGTTGTCAAAAAGGTAGCTCGATAGTGGTGTCGCTTGTTCTATTTGTTGCTCGAACGCTGCTTTGCCGTATTTACGAACGTAGCTGTCAGGGTCTTCCCCATCAGGTAAGAATAAGAACTTCAATGTGTTCCCAGTTTTGAGGAATTGAAGTGCGTTTTCTAGCGCTCGCCATGCCGCTTCTTTACCTGCTCGGTCGCCATCGTAACAACACACCACGGTATTGGTTTGGCGGAACAACATTTGAATATGATCGCCCGTTGTCGAGGTGCCTAGCGACGCGACGGAATAATCTACGCCGTATTGAGCCAGAGCGACAACGTCCATATAGCCTTCAACCACCAAAATTTGTGCTGGTTCACGATGCGCTTGTAACACTTCGTACAGGCCATAAAGCTCTTTGCCTTTATGGAATATTGGCGTTTCCGGTGAGTTGAGATATTTTGGTGTACCTTCACCAAGTACTCGACCACCAAAGCCAATTACTCGACCACGACGATCACGAATTGGAAACATAATACGACCACGAAAGCGGTCATAACGGTTGCCTTTGTCGTTTTCAATCAGCATGCCGCCAGTGACAAGCATGTCTTGATTGTCTTTATTCTGGCCGAAGTTTTTACGGACTAAATCCCATTCGTCAGCCACGTAACCAATGCCAAATTTCTGAACGATTTCACCAGATAGACCACGGTCTTTTAGGTATTCAATCGCGACCTTGCTCGAAGGTTGTTTGAGTTGGTTACGGTAAAACTGGGCAATGCTACCCATTAAATCGTATAGGCTGCGTTTTTCACTGCTACTTGCTTGCGGTCCAGAATTGAACTGCCCACCGCCACCACTACGTTGTTCACGAGGAACGTCCAAACCTAGATAAGAGGCAAGTTCTTCAATCGCTTCAACGAACTCTAGGCGTTCAAACTCCATCATAAAGTCGATGGCGTTGCCATGTGCACCACAGCCAAAACAGTGATAGAACTGCTTCTCTTGGCTCACACTGAATGACGGTGTTTTCTCGTTGTGGAATGGGCAACAAGCGCCGTAGTTTTTGCCTTTTTTCTTAAGTTTCACGCGTGCGTCGATGATATCGACAATATCAAGCCGAGCTAGAAGGTCATCAATAAAACTGCGAGGGATGTGTCCAGCCATAAAACCTAACAAAAAAGAAAAATCATGATTGGTGTGAATGGGTTATAGAGAAAAGCATGTGCGAGACTTTGTTTTATTCCATTCTGCCAGATACAAACAAGCCGTGCGTTCCAAAGGATAGCACGGCTTGCTGCAATTGGGTGGGGTGTTAAGCCAATTTAGCGCGAACTAAACCGCTTACTTTACCCATATCTGCACGCCCTTGAATTTGTGGTTTCAGAACGCCCATTACTTTGCCCATGTCTTGCATGCCAGCTGCACCAGATTCTGCAATTGCTTTCTCGATAAGAGCAGCAACTTCTTCTTCTGTCAGTGGTTGAGGCATAAATTCCTCAAGAACTGTAATTTCTGCTTGTTCCACATCAGCAAGATCTTGACGACCAGCTGCTTCGTACTGCGTAACAGAGTCGCGACGTTGCTTAACCATTTTAGTCAACACAGCAAGAATGTCGTCATCGTTCAGAGTGATCTGCTCGTCAACTTCACGTTGCTTGATTGCTGCTAAGGCTAAACGAATAGCACCAAGGCGCAATTTGTCCTTGGCTTTCATCGCTAATTTTTGCTCTTCTTTGAGTTGATCAATGAGAGCCATAACTAAATTCCTTTTGGGAGCTCAGTTATTAGTACAGGCGAACGCGACGAGCGTTTTCGCGAGCTAGCTTCTTAGCGTGACGCTTTTGAGCTGCTGCTTTAGCGCGTTTGCGAACTGTAGTTGGTTTTTCGTAGTGCTCACGACGACGCACTTCAGAAAGGATACCTGCTTTTTCGCAAGAGCGCTTGAAACGACGTAGAGCAACGTCGAACGGTTCGTTTTCACGTACTTTAACTACTGGCATATGCCTTTCACCTCAGGGGTTATTCGTTAACGCTGGCATTCAACAGACCAAATCATAATTGTTTGGTCACTTACCAGCTTGATCAAAAATGGTGCGGAATTTTAATCCGATCACAACAGCTTTGTAAAGCCTTTTGTCGTTTATTGTCTGTACAAAATTTGTTTGAAGCACCAAGGCGAGGTAATATGACGCCCAAATTTCCTCTATACAGAAAGCATACTGAGAAAACCATGCGCATTATTGGTATCGAAACCTCTTGTGACGAGACAGGAATCGCGATTTACGACGATGAAAAAGGCCTGTTGGCGCACAAGCTTTACAGCCAAGTAAAACTTCACGCGGATTACGGCGGCGTGGTGCCAGAGTTGGCTTCACGTGACCATGTAAAGAAAACCATTCCTCTTATTAAAGGGGCACTAAAAGAAGCAAACTTAACATCCCAAGACATCGACGGCGTGGCTTACACGGCCGGTCCTGGTTTGGTTGGTGCTTTGCTAGTGGGTGCAACCATCGGTCGCAGTATTGCTTACGCATGGGGTGTGCCTGCTGTTCCTGTTCATCACATGGAAGGTCATTTACTTGCGCCAATGCTAGAAGACAACCCACCACCATTCCCATTTGTGGCGGTGTTGGTTTCTGGCGGTCACTCGATGATGGTGGAAGTAAAAGGCATTGGTGAATACAAGATTCTAGGCGAATCCATTGATGATGCAGCTGGTGAAGCATTTGATAAGACGGCTAAGCTGATGGGGCTAGATTACCCAGGCGGTCCTCTGTTATCTAAGCTAGCAGAGAAAGGTACTCCGGGTCGCTTTAAGTTCCCACGACCAATGACCAATGTGCCGGGTTTGGATATGAGTTTCTCTGGTTTGAAAACCTTCACGGCAAACACGATTGCAGCGAATGGCGATGACGAGCAGACTCGTGCTGATATTGCGTACGCTTTTGAAGAAGCCGTGTGTGCAACGTTGGCAATTAAATGTAAGCGTGCATTAGAGCAAACCGGTATGAAGCGTATCGTTATTGCTGGTGGTGTAAGTGCGAACCGCCGCTTGCGTGCAGAGCTTGAGAAGCTTGCGAAGAAAATCGGTGGTGAAGTGTATTACCCACGTACCGAGTTCTGTACTGACAACGGTGCAATGATTGCGTATGCAGGTATGCAACGTTTGAAGAACGGTGAAGTTGCAGATATGTCGGTAGAAGCGCGTCCGCGCTGGCCAATTGACCAGCTAACGCCAATCGCGTAATCAAACCTTGTATATTGACTGGCCTCTATTTATAGAGGCCTTTGTTTTTGTGGTTTATTTTCCCAAGAAAAAGGCGCGAGATTTCCAGACTGATGTGAGCAGTTTTCTTTGTGTTCAGTGATAGGATGGCGCGGAAGAATAATAAATGGATATAACAATGAAGAAGTTTGAAATTGAAGGTCAGCAACTTGCTTACCTAGACAAAGGCGAAGGGCCTGTGCTGCTGTTTGGACATAGCTATTTGTGGGATTGCCAAATGTGGGCGCCTCAAATTGAAGTTTTGAGCCAGTCCTATCGTTGTATTGTGCCTGACTTATGGGCGCATGGTGAATCGGACGCCGCTCCTGCTTCGACCACGTCTTTAGTTGATTATGCCCAACACATGCTGGCGCTAATGGATCATTTGGAAATCGACGAATTTTCCATTGTTGGCTTATCTGTTGGCGGCATGTGGGGCGCGGAACTGACCGCTCAAGCCCCGCAACGAGTGAAGTCATTGGTGTTGATGGATACCTTTATTGGTTGGGAACCAGAAGTGACGCATAAAAAATACTTTGCGATGCTAGATACCATCAGCCAAGTTCAAGGTGTTCCTGAGCCTATTATCGAAGCCGTTGCACCACTGTTCTTTGCGAATAACGCGGATCAAGTTCACCCAGAATTGGTCGCTTCATTTAAACAAAGCCTTGAATCGCTAACAGGTGAGCGAGCTGTAGAGGTTGCTCGTATCGGTCGCATGGTGTTTGGGCGACGTGATGTGATTGAAGATGCAGAAAAATTCGCACTGCCAACATTGATCGCAGTTGGTCGAGAAGATAAGCCGCGTCCGGTATTTGAATCTTACCTAATGAATGACTGCATTACGGGCAGTGAGTTGGTGGAGATTCCTGAAGCGGGTCATATCAGTTCGCTTGAACAGCCCGAGTTTGTGAATCAGATGCTGTTGAGCTTCCTAAACAAAGTTCACGCTTAAAATGCATTTAAAAACTCGGCGTTATGCCGAGTTTTTTTCTGTCAGTTTCTTTTCACCAATTTTAGGCTCTTCACCCGAAAGTAAACGACGAATGTTTTGATGATGTTTAAACACGATTAGACAACACAACATGGCAACGGGCAGGGTGTATTGCGGTTTGAACATCCAAGTATAAAACGGTGTGACTAACACAGTGACGAGTGCGGCAAGGGAAGAGTAGCGAAACAGGACGGCAACCGAGAGCCAAGTCAGCATAACTAGGCCTGTGAGGTCTAAGCCAATTGGAGCAATGGCACCAAGCGCGGTAGCGACGCCTTTACCCCCTTTAAAGTGGAAGAAAATTGGGTACATGTGACCAAGGCATGCCGCGATAGCAATAACGCCAAGAATGATAGGATCGATACCAAGAAAGTACCCCCCCCAAACTGGAATCGTCCCTTTGAGCATATCGCACAACAACACCGATACGGCCGCGCCTTTTCCACCAATGCGCAATACATTGGTCGCGCCTGGATTGTTTGAGCCAACGTTACGAGGGTCTGGCAGTTTTAACAGGCGACAAATCAACACCGCACTGGAAACAGAACCCAGTAAGTAGGCGGCCATTGTCATTATTAGTGCCAGTGCGTCCATAGAAGTCCTTGATGGATTGGAAATTAATGCTCAGTTCCCGCGTAGTTGGTATCATAGCCTGATTCAGCGGTGAGCTGAAATACTCTCTGCGATAGAGCTTGCATTATGTGAGTTCTTGTATATAAAGATGCTGCGCAGTTTATACCTAAGTAACATTTCGATGACCTAGCCAAAGGTTACTTAGGTATAGAATATTACGATCAAATTACCCCTGACGGGTATCCGACCTCTGTAAAGAAGGACATAAGATGGCTCTGGATAAAGTATTTATTGAACAGTTAGAAGTAATCACTACGATTGGCGTGTATGACTGGGAACAACAAATTAAACAAAAGTTGGTTCTGGATATTGAAATGGCGCACGACAACAAGCCTGCGGGTAAAAGTGATGATGTTCAAGATGCCTTAGATTACTCACAGGTGAGTGAAGCAGTATTAAATCATATTGAAAATGGTCGCTTCTTGTTGGTAGAGCGCGTGGCGGAAGAAGTTGCAGAACTTATCATGCAACGCTTCAGCGTCCCTTGGGTGAAGATTCGTTTAGCGAAACCGGGCGCCATTCCTCAGGCACGATCTGTTGGGGTTGTGATTGAACGAGGCCAAGCATGATCACCACTTATATCGGTGTGGGGACAAACATAGACAGAGAGCAACACGCTAAGGTTGCCTATCTCGAGTTGCAAAAGCTCGGCGAAGATCTCCTCGTCTCACCGATATACGAATGTGAACCTATCGGCTTTAGTAGCCAAAACTTCTACAACTTTGTGATTGTGATGCGCACAAAGTTGTCACTCGAAGAGTTGAGTCACCACTTACGTGAGATTGAATATAAGTGGGGGCGTGAGGAAAATGCGCAAAAGTATCAGGATCGAACACTGGATCTCGATATAGTGCTCTTCGGTGAGTGCATCTCGACACAAAAACCGGAGCTACCTCGCAGTGATATCTACAAATATCCTTTTGTCACAAAGCCCTTGTATGATCTCGAACCTCATTTAGTGATCCCCGGCGATGGACGCACTGTAGCCGACATTTGGCACGCTATGCAGCCCGTTGATTCACTCAAACCAGTTTCTTTTTCACTTTAAATTTGAGTTGTTTACATGAGTTATTTTGAAGCCTTTATTTTGGCTCTGATTCAGGGTCTGACAGAGTTTTTGCCCATTTCCAGCTCTGCGCACTTAATCCTACCCTCTGCCATTTTCGGCTGGGCCGACCAAGGTCTAGCGTTTGATGTGGCAGTACACGTCGGTACATTGATGGCGGTTGTGATTTATTTCCGCCACGAAGTGATCACTTTATTCCAAGCATTGTTTGCTTCGATCTTCAAAGGTGACCGCAGTAAAGAAGCAAAACTGGCATGGATGATCGTGATCGCGACGATTCCGGCGTGTGTGTTCGGTTTGCTGATGAAAGACGTTATCGAAGTCTACCTGCGCAGTGCCTATGTGATTGCGACAACCACCATCGTATTCGGTTTGTTGCTTTGGTGGGTGGATAAGAATGCCAAGCTTGTTGCCGATGAGTACCAAACTGGCTGGAAGAAAGCGGTGTTTATTGGTATTGCTCAAGCACTTGCGATGATCCCTGGAACTTCACGTTCTGGTGCAACGATCACTGCCGCTCTATATTTGGGCTTCACTCGTGAAGCGGCAGCGCGTTTTTCATTTTTGATGTCGATTCCTATCATCACATTAGCTGGTAGCTACTTGGGTATGAAGCTGGTTACCAGCGGTGAGCCTGTGCACGTAGGCTTTTTGCTGACTGGTATTCTGACTTCATTTATTAGCGCATACATCTGTATCCACTTCTTCTTGAAGATGATTTCACGCATGGGAATGACGCCATTCGTGATTTACCGTCTGATTCTAGGTGTGGGCCTATTTGCATTCTTGCTTAGTGCTTAATCCTTGAAAACAAAAACGAACCGCCCAATTGGGGGGGGGGTTTTTTTTTGGGTTTTTTTACGCCCGCTCAATTGAGCGGGCGTTTTTATTTTGGCGTTACTTATTTAAAGCGACTTTGACCGCTTCAATACGTCGTTTTTCTTGTTCATCACGAATAGCTGGACCTTTGAAGCCATCCTGAATGATGGCTTGCACATCTACTGATGCCGCTGCTTGATAGGCCAGCATAAAAATATCCGCTTGTGGATACGGTAGATCTTCTAAACCTTTGCGGCCTGCATGATCCGCTTGGCAGCAAATTAGAATGTCTTTTAGGCGCTCCGACTTGCGCCATACATCAAACTTGTTCAGGATTTTGATGATGGTTTGCGGCTTTAACTCAGCGGCGCGATGAATGTTGGAGTGTTGCTCGCAGACCATGAGCGCTAAATCTTTAAATTCATTCGGTACACGTACACGTTCGCACAGTTTTTTAATTAGCTTTAAACCGGTATGACAATGCATTTTATGGCTAGGCCATTCGCTCTCTGGTGTCACGCCTTTCCCTAAGTCATGCACCTGTGCGGCAAATCTAACAGGGAGTGACGTGCTCAGCTTTGCGGCTTGCTCTGCTACCATCAACGTATGGATACCCGTATCGATCTCTGGATGCCATTTTTCAGGTTGAGGCACCCCAAACAACGCATCGATTTCTGGTAGCACGACGGCTAACGCGCCGCAATCTCGCAATACTGATAAAAACACATCGGGACGAGGCGTTGAAAGCGATTTATGCCACTCTTGCCACACGCGTTCTGGGGTTAGCGTATTGAGTTCACCAGAGTCTGCGATGTCGCGCATGAGTTGCATGGTTTCTTTTGCTACCGTAAATCCCAGCGAGGTAAGTTTTGCAGCAAAACGTGCGACCCGAAGTACTCTAAGGGGATCTTCCACAAAAGCATCCGATACATGACGCAATATGCGATTATTCAAATCGGTTTGACCGCCATAAGGATCGTACAGCTGGCCGCTATCATCCATCGCCATGGCGTTAATGGTTAAATCACGGCGAATCAAATCCTCTTCTAGCGTGACGCTTGGATCGAAGAAACAGTCAAAGCCCGTGTAACCTGAGCCTGATTTTCTTTCGGTTCGTGCAAGTGCGTGTTCTTCTTTATTTTTAGGATGAAGAAAAACAGGAAAGTCTTTTCCGACGGCAGTGTATCCTTGAGCAAGCATCATTTCTGGTGTGGCACCGACTACCACCCAATCGTTGTCATAACTGTCAATGCCGAGCAATTGATCTCGAACTGCGCCACCTACTAAATAAACTTGCACGAATTACCTCTGAATTTATGGATATGACGTTGGACATTGTAGCAAGCAATGGTACTTTTCTTTACTCCCAAGAACAGATGCAACTATGTTTACATCATATTTGATTCTTTTGGGATGGGTTTTTAGCTGGAGATCCTAATGTATAAGGACTTTTTTGGGTTTGTTGAACAGCCGTTTTCGATTGTTCCAAACTCACGTTATTTGTATTTAAGCCAACGTCATAAAGAAGCGATCACGCACCTCAATGCGGGATTGGGCGACGGCGGTGGTTTTGCCATGCTGACCGGTGAGGTAGGAACAGGCAAAACGACAGTGGCCAAAGCCATGCTCGCGAATTTAGATGAAAGCACCAAAGCGGGGCTGATTCTCAATCCGACTTTTTCGAGCCGAGATCTGCTAGAAGCGATTTGCGATGAATTTAAGATCTCTTATCCGCAGGATGCGACGTTAAAACAGCTAAACCAAGTCATACATCATTATTTGCTGCGTAACCACAAGGTGGGTTGGCAGACGTTGCTCGTCATTGATGAGGCTCAGCATCTTGCTGCCGATGTACTTGAGCAACTGCGCTTGTTAACGAACTTAGAAACCGATACCAGAAAGCTGCTTAAAGTGCTGTTGGTAGGGCAGCCAGAGTTACAACGCTTGTTACAGACTACGCAGTTGCGTCAGCTCGCACAGCGTATCACTGGCCGTTATCATCTGTTACCTCTTGATGAGAAAGAGACTGCGGATTACATCGCGTTTCGTTTGCACACGGCTGGTGGCGATCAGCAACTGTTTCATCGCAGTTCCAGTAAGTTGATTGCGAAGTATAGCCATGGCATTCCGCGTCTCATCAACCTGATTTGTGATAAAGCATTGAATATGAGTTATCACCAGGGCAGTGTCGTTGTCGATAAACAGACGGTGCAACAAGCCTGCGAAGAAGTCATGCAGTTTCAGGCGGACATTTACCAGCAAGATAAACCTCGTCAATCTTTTACATGGCCAGCGTGGGGATCGGCTGCTATTGGTGTAATGGCAGCGGTTGGTGTCGGCTGGGCTGCAATAAATTACATGCCAATGAAGCCAAAGGCTCCGATGTCGGAAGTACCCGTTGCTGCGTCTTCGTCTACTCCTGCTCCTCTTATGGCAAGTGAGCAGCTAACTGATGTACAGCGCGATATGCTGTTGGCGCAGAAACAATCCAATCTTGCCGTGAATGATCTTTACCGCCTTTGGGGATATCGAGCATCAGTGCGCGATAATCTTTGCTTGTCTGAGCCTCAATCCACCATGCGTTGTGAAAGAAAAATGGCAACGTGGCCCTTGCTGATGCAGCAAAATCGACCGGTTATTTTAGAGCTGAATTATCAAGGCGATGTTGGTTACGTGATTTTGTATGCAGTTGGCAACGACCAAGTAGAAGTGCTCAATGGCAAACAGCGCCTGCGTTTGCCTGTTTCGTGGCTGAAACCAATGTGGCAGGGCAACATCATTGAATTGTGGCAAGCGCCGCTTAAAGAGACGTTGCGTTTAGATATGGAAGGGCCGGCGATAGAAGTGCTTGACCAATTGCTTGCCAAAGCGGTGAGTGAATCACCACTGGAAACGTCCATTTTTGACGGTGCGTTAAAAGAACGAGTGGAACTGTTCCAACGTTGGCAGGGCATCGGTGTGGATGGCATTGCGGGTCATCGCACGTTAGAGCGCTTACAACAAAGTGTGCAACCTAATGCGCCAACACTAGCAAGCATTAACAAGGAGGAGGCGTAATGTCAGTCATCAAACATGTTGGACTCTTTCTTGTGCCTATTAGCGTGTCAGCGATTGCGGTTGCGTGGCATTTAGATTTGCTTACGCCAGAGACTCAAGCGGTTACGCCAGAGGTAGTGGTGGCGGAAGTCGTACAACCATTTGAAGTTTTAGATTATCCAGAATCAACGGATCTTGCTCAACTGCCACGAGAATGGCCGAGTGCCGAGTTATCTCGCGACATTGGGACATTCTTGCAACCCTCCGAGTATGCCAACGAGGGTGAGGCTCCAGATCCGACAACGGCTACTCCCGTCACGAGCACAGTATCTACGCATCGTCGTGACGACTTAGGTTTGTCATTGGATGATCTAGACTTGTCTTCCTTGTCTCCAGATCTCGCCAAAAAAGTGGAAAATGCGCTGTCTCAAAACGATGCACCGACTTCTGCACCGTCACAGGTGAATGACTTGGAGCGCAATGCGCAGCAGTGGCAAGGACGTCTTCCGGCCCTTAATTTGCAAACGCATATGTATGCCAGTGACGCCAATCGTCGTTGGGTGAAAATCAATAATGTGGAGTATCACCAAGGGGATGTGGTGGATGGACAAGTCACGCTGAAAGAGATTCAGCCGCAGGCTGTCATTGTCGAATTCCAAGGTGAGCAAATCCGAATCCCTGCACTTTACGAATGGGATGGTTAGTGCTCTCGCGTGAAACCATTAGATAAGCAAAAGGCCACATGAATGTGGCCTTTTTCGTATCCGCTATGTGCAAACCGGTAGTTTGCGGGGCAGTTATGCCCAACCTGCAGGTGATTTCTTTCTGCGTGGAATGATATGAGGAAGAATCAAACCAAATAAAAGACCAAGGCCTGCTACACCGCCACCATAAGTGAAGTACTTAAGCAGCATGTCATCTTTTTGCGTATCCAGCTTGGCGCGAAGTTCACGGTTTTCTGTTTCAACAGAAGTGAGCTGGTCGCTGATCTCCGAGTATTTTTTCTCTAGATCTGTAATTTGTTGGTTACGAGTTTCTAGTGATGTTACTAGACCCGCTTTCTCGGTATCAGAAGTTTGACGAGCATTTGCTAGCTGTTCTTTCACTTCTGACAGCTCTTTCTCAATACGAGGAAGGCGAATTGCCATGCTTTCTTGATTTGTCACAAACTTGCTTTGTACCCAACCAGTGCGGCCGCGGTCATCACGAACTTGCGTGTAGCCTGTATCTTTGTTGGCTTGTAAAAGCTGAACTTTAGAGCCAGCGTTAATGCTGCCAATGATACGGTAAGTGTTGTTTGGACCTGAGTGCATGAAAGTGAATAGGTCATCAGAAATATAACGGTTTGCTGCTAGTGCCGCTGGTGCTGCTAGCAAAGTAAACAAAACCGTGATGATTAGTTTTTTCACAGTAAATCCCTTAACGATTTTCTTGGATACAGCGTTGGCACCGAATGATTGGAGCCGGAAATAGACGAATAGTATGCAGTTTCAAAGTTCGGTGCAACAAAGAAGGGAGGCAAAGCCTCCCTTTCTGTGCGTTTGAGTCAATAATGACAAAGCGCTTACATTCTATTGACGGATGTATTAAGAGAACATCGCTTGAATGCCGTAGAAGAATACGACAGCCAATAGTGCACCTGCTGGTAGCGTAACAATCCATGAAGCCACGATGTTACGTACTACACCTAGGTTTAGCGCAGCGATACCACGTGCAAAACCTACACCTAGAACCGCACCAACCAGTGTTTGAGTGGTAGAGATTGGCAGACCAGTACCTGATGCCAATACAACCGTACATGCAGTTGCAAGCTGAGCAGCAAAACCACGGCTTGGTGTTAGTTCAGTGATGCCTGTACCAACGGTTGCCATTACTTTGTGGCCCATGGTTGCAAGACCGACAACAATACCGATACCGCCCAATGGAAGAATCCACCATGCAATAGTGCTTTTCGCTGTAACCTCACCCATATGTTCAACAGTCGATACTACTGCAGAAAGAGGGCCAATCGCGTTTGCGACGTCGTTTGAGCCGTGAGCAAATGCCATCGCACAAGCTGTGATTACCATTAGAACGCTGAAGATACCTTCTACGCCAGCAAAGCTGCGGTCTTCTTCACGGTTAGCGAATTTTTTCTGAATGTAGAAGTAGCCGCCAGCCATAACAAGTGCAGATACCGCTACTGCCCACATCCACGCTTCGCCGTTAGTCAGGTGAAGACCAACGTGCTTCAGACCTTTTTTGATGGTTACAAGTGCAATCACCATTGTCGTGATGAACATGTAAACAGGAACGAAACGTTTTGCGTTGAATAGTGGGTTCTCAGTATCAAAAATCAGACGCTGTGCGCTGACGAAAATGACGTAAGCAAAGAAGCCTGAGATAACCGGAGTAATGATCCAGCTACCGACAATCCCTTGAACGCTGCTCCAGTCAACCGCTTCAGTACCTACAGACACACATGCAAAACCGATGATTGCACCGATGATAGAGTGAGTCGTTGATACAGGCCAGCCCATGTAAGAAGCAAGCAGTAGCCATGTACCAGCAGCAAGAAGTGCTGACATCATACCGAAGACAAGAATGTCTGGTTGGCTAGCAAAGAGAGATGTTTCGATAACACCTTTACGGATAGTGTCGGTTACTTCACCGCCTGCAAGGTATGCACCCGCAAATTCGAAGATCATCGCAATGATGATAGCTTGTTTTACGGTTAGCGCTTTTGAACCTACTGATGTACCCATCGCATTAGCAACGTCGTTCGCGCCAATACCAATCGCCATCATGAAACCAAAAATCGCTGCAACAATAATCAGGACAGTGCCGTAGTTCGCAAGGATATCCATCGTAATACCTAGTTGTTTTATAACAAGCGGAGCAAAATTTTACGCGCGCCAAACCATAAGACGGTGAAAATAGTCATCGTCCATCTGACACGTGTTCATTATGCTCTTCGTTATGTCGTTAACTTATGTTTTAAGATCGAGATAGCATCACTTCCAAACGAGCACCTACGCGCTGCGCTTGGTCGGCAATACCACCTACCCATTCAAGAATCTTGTACAAGAACATGACATCGATAGGGTTCATTTCAGATTCAATCGCCATCAGTTGTTGGCGCAGTTCAATCTGCATGGCATCGGTATCATCTTCAATAACGTCCAACTGATGAATCATTTCAGCGACGAGCGTCACTTCGCGGCCTTTGAAGCTGGTTTCTAGCAGTTCATCAAGTTCATTGATTACTTTTTGCGCTTGGTTAGCAGCATCAAGACAACGTTGAACGTAAGCGAGGAAGTTTGGTTGGAGAGCCTCAGGAATGACAAGTTGTCGACCATATACACGGCCAGCAATGTCTTTTGCCAGGTTAGCAAGTTTGTCCTGTTGAGTCAGAAGCTCAAGCATGTCAGTACGATCGACTGGCATAAACAAACCGCGAGGCAGTTTTAGACGGATTTCACGTTTTAGCACGTCCGCTTCTTTCTCTAGATGAGAAATTTGTGCACGGATCTCAGATGCTTTTTCCCAGTCACCCTTTGAAGAAACTTCAAAGAACTTCACCAGGTGTGAACAACATTCGTTGACACACACAACGTGGCGTTGCAAAGGCTTAATTGGGGACTTTGCAAATAACCCCATAATTGTATTTACTGGCATGGTCATTCAACCTAATAACTATAACCTTAAAAAAACATACACCATTTCTTAGTTCTTGGCGAAATGTTGAACGATGGCTATAAAGGCGCGCATGTTAACGCATTAAATGGCTCATTAAAACTGTTTTAGATCATCATTCGGGTGATATTTCTTTCTTGCCGTGCGAGAAATTAGGCAATATCCTGTTTCTATCTGCTTTGAAAGGTATAGCTATGGAAACCGAGATAGAACTGAAGTTTTTTGTTTCTCCTGAATTTTCAGAAACTTTACGAGCAAAAATTTCTGAAACAAAAGTACTTCAGCATAGTTGTCGTGACTTGGGTAACACCTATTTTGATACAGCCGACAATTGGCTAAGACAGCACGACATTGGTTTAAGAATTCGCCGTTTTGATGACGTTTTCGTCCAAACCGTAAAAACCGCAGGACGCGTTGTCGCAGGCTTACATCAAAGACCAGAATACAATGCTGAGCACACAAATAATGAACCGGATCTTTCGCTTCATCCTTCCGATATCTGGCCGTCAGGCAAAGATGTCGCGACTCTACAATCCGAGTTAGTTCCGCTTTTTTCGACCAACTTCACGCGTGAGCAGTGGCTGATTGGTATGCCAGATGGCAGCCAAGTAGAGGTCGCGTTTGACCAAGGTATGGTTGTTGCGCAAGGGGAAGACGGAGAAGAGAGACAAGAACCGATTTGTGAAGTCGAACTTGAACTCAAATCTGGCCAGACCGATGCACTATTTACTTTGGCGCGCAGTTTCTGCGAACAAGGTGGGATGCGTCTGGGTAACTTGAGCAAAGCCGCAAAAGGCTACCGTTTAGCGACTGGTTACACTGGCGACGAAGTGAAGCCGCTTTCTTTAGTGGACAGTAACAAAACAGACACCGTTGAATACTGCTTAATCAATTCACTTGAACATGCTTTATCGCATTGGCATTACCACGAACAAATTTACTCAGAGCGCGACAGTGTGGAAGCGCTGCGTGAAATCAGTAACGCCATTCGTTTTATTCGCCAAACATTGACCATTTTTGGTGGCGTAGTGCCTCGTCGTGCGAGCGCTATCTTGCGTCAAGAATTGAAGTGGTTAGAAGAAGAGCTCGTTTGGCTTGATGAACATGCTCACCTTGAAGAGTTGCTTGATGATAAAGGTAACGTATTGCGCAAACTTGACGCGCGTAAGTTCCTTGTCTCTGAGTTGACTCAACAGTTGGAAGAGTTGCCAAGTCGTGAAGAGATGCTGACATTGCTGAGTTCGGCGCGTTACACAGGATTACTGCTGGATCTTAGCCGCTGGATCTTAGCACGTGGCTGGCAGCCATTCTTGGATGAGAAAGCGCGCGAGAAGATGTCAAGCAACATCATGCCGTTTTCGGTGACGCAATTGGATCGCACTTGGGCTGAGCTGATGGAAGCTTTCCCTGCAGAGCGTGATTTGTCTGCGCAAGAGTATGTGGATCAGCGTTACCGTCTGCTGCGTAACCTTTACACTGGAATTGGTTTTGCGAGCTTGTACAACTTCGACGAGCGTAATAGTTTCCGCCTTCCTTGGGCTGACTTAGTGCATGGCATTGATGATCTGTTGATGCTGAACCATCTATTGCCTTTGGTCGATATGCTGGAAAATGAAGAGAAAGAACAGCTAGAGCGTTGGCTGCACCGCCAAGAGCGTTCGATTCTTCATGCAATGGATCAAACAAGAGCAATCAGCGTAGAGACTCAGCCGTACTGGCGTGAAAAATAAGATAAGTGAGCGCAAAGTAGCGTTATCTTCATTAATTTAAAGAGAAATAGGACCGATAGGTCCTATTTTTTTGTCTGAATTTTGCGTTGCTGCATTTCCTCTTCGATAAGAGTTAGTCGCTCAAGGATTTGTTCTTGCTGTTCTAATAGCTGTTCTAACATCCGCTCTTTGTTCTTAGAACGGTGATCTTGCTGTTTAGTCGGAGCGGTTAAAATCGACGTAATCACACCAGAGATCATACCGAAGATCCCCACTCCACAAACGATGATGATGACGGCTAAAAACTTTCCTCCAGAGGTCACTGGATAATGATCGCCGTAACCCACAGTGGAGATGGTCACAAAGACCCACCACAAAGCATCAGCTCCAGTACGGATGTTCGCAGCTGGGTTTTTGGCTTCGATAAACAGCATGGCGGTGGAACCGAGCGTTATGAGGATCACCATCAACAGCAATATAGAAGCGACGGTCGTTTCTCGGCGGTTTTCTTTGAGCTGATGCAGAATGAACTTTGAAGAGCGCAGCACCAACACCACGCGCAAAATATGAAAGATGCGAGCAAAGCGTAATGGCTCGATCATTGGGATGCTGGCCACAAAATCTATCCAATGCAGCTTAATAAATGAACGTCGATCTGTGGAGCGGATCAAATCAATGGTGAGCTGCAATAGAAAAATACTACAGATTATAAAATCCAGACCGATAAGAACTTGACGGGTTTCGTTATCAATTGGAAAAAACAACAGGCCAGAGATCACAAATAACGCCATAAAGGACAAGATTAGTGACAACAGGCCCATCGGTCGAGTGCTGTCTTTGATATCATTATTTTTCATACGAAGCTCGAAATAAATCGCGTGATAGAACCCAAGCGCAAACATAACTATAAGAGATGTAAAAACTATATAAGACTCAGTGGAGAACTGACAATGGAAAAGCTGGCATTCAAGCCATGGGAAAGGGTCATATCCGACATTCGACTTGTACCGAAAATGGTCATGTTGATGGTATTCAGTACCGTTCTGATCGTGGCAAAACAACTTTGGGACGCAAACACATTTTACGATTCACTTTTAGCAGCCACTCAAAATGCGCAAGTTGCTCAACAACATTACGAAGCGTATTTGACTCAAGTCGTGTGGCAGACCGCGCTACTTATCGTCGTTTTTGTGGCTTTACTATTGGCCGCCGCACGCGTAATGCTGCGCCAAACTCAGTATCTCAATGAAGCCATCAAATTAATGGCGAGCAAAAACTTGTCGGTACCGTTTGGTATGGACTGTAAAGATGAATACGGAGATGTGGCACGAGAGCTAGAGAAAACGCGTCGCCAACTGCATGACGTGATTCAAATGCAAATCAACGCATCCGACGAGCTAGCGACACTGACGGAAGTGATGACGCTGAGCATGTCAGAAACTAAAGAGTCGGCGCAAGAAGAGTTCAACGAGATTGACCAACTGGCGACGGCCATGAGTGAGATGTCATCGACCGTACAAACGGTGGCCGATCATGCTCAAACGGCTTCTTCTTTGACGGAACAGGCTTCCACGCAAGCCGTGACAGGTCAACAGTTCTTGCAAAGCACAGTGGCGAAAATGAGCGAGCTATCTTCAGATATTGCTTCTTCTGCACAAGCCGTAAACCAAGTCGAAGAGCGTGTTGAGTCGATAGGTAGCGTAGTGGGTACGATTCAAGGCATCTCTGAGCAAACCAACTTGCTTGCTTTGAATGCGGCGATTGAAGCGGCGCGTGCTGGTGAAGCTGGGCGTGGTTTTGCTGTGGTGGCGGACGAAGTTCGTAACCTTGCGCAGCGCACGCAACAAGCGACGGTGGAAATTCAAGAAATGATCACTCAGCTACAGGCCAGCGCGACTTCTGCGGTTGATTTGATGGAGAAAAGTGTTGTCGAAGCTGCTGAAGGCGTGGAACTGGTTTCTAACGCGGGTAGTGAGCTTGATGGCATCGTTGCTCAAGTAACACAAATCAACGACATGAACTTCCAAATTGCCACCGCTTCAGGACAACAAAGCAGTGTAGCGGAAGAAATGAGCCAGAACTTAACGAACGTTCGTGAGCTGGTTGAAGCATCGGTCGTGGTGGTCACAGAGTTACTGGAAACCTCTGAAATGATGCAAAGTAATGCCGAAGAGCTAGATAAGAAGATTAAGTCATTTAGCGTATAAAGCGAATTGGATTTGATAAAACGCCCACAAACCTTTTGTGGGCGTTTTTATTTGCTTTAAGTCTGGTATAAAGAATGAATCACCGTGCTTTTCACACAAGGAAGAAACATGCAGCTGCCTTCGTCACTGGTCTCTGTCGCCGAATCTGCCGTTCAAAATGCCCAAGAAGCGGGTTACCTTCAATCATGGCCAAATGAGGTCGTAGAGCAGTTTCATTACGTCTCGGCGTTGAGCCAATTTATTACGGAAACCATTCACCGTGACGAGGCTCTCGCGCAGCAGTTACCAACGATGTTAAGTGAGCTTAGCCGACACCAAGCTTATCGCACCCGTCTGGCCGCTTTATTGGCAGAATGCCCAGATGAAATGTCTGGTCATCGCGTTCTGCGTCAGTTCCGAAATCGAGAAATGGTCTACATCGCGTGGAAAGACTTCTTACATGCTTGGACACTTGAAGAGTCATTACGGCATTTGTCCCAATTGGCAGAGGCGATGATCTTTGAGACATACCAATGGCAATACAAAATTTGCTGCGCAGAATGGGGAACGCCAACAAATGCAGAGGGTGAAGCTCAACCGATGTTGATCATTGGGATGGGCAAGCTAGGCGGCGGTGAACTGAATTTCTCTTCCGATATCGACCTGATTTTTACTTACCCTGAAAACGGCGAAACCCAAGGTGCCCGCCGCAGTATCGCCAATGCACAGTTTTTTACTCGTCTTGGTCAGCGGATCATCAAAGCACTCGATCAACAGACGTTTGATGGTTTTTGTTATCGCGTCGACATGCGGTTGCGTCCATTTGGAGAAAGCGGCCCGTTGGTCATGAGCTATGCTGCGTTGGAAGATTACTACCAAGAGCAAGGACGAGACTGGGAACGTTACGCGATGATCAAAGCGCGCGTGATGGGATGCGAAATGTATCCGCAATATCAAGAGCTACGCAAAATGTTGCGTCCGTTTGTGTTCCGTCGTTACATCGACTTTAGTGCGATTCAGTCGTTGCGCCGTATGAAATCAATGATCAGCAGTGAAGTGCGACGTCGCGGTTTAACCAACAACATCAAGCTGGGCGCTGGTGGTATTCGAGAAATTGAGTTTATCGCGCAAGTTTTCCAACTGATTCGTGGCGGGCGAGAGCCATCTTTGCGCAATCGTGGCTTGCTCGAAACCTTAAATGGTATTGAAGAGCTTGCACTGTTAACCCCGCAAGAAGTCAGTAATCTGGAAGCGGCATATAAATATTTACGCCAGCTAGAAAATCTACTGCAAGCAATGGCAGACAAGCAGACTCAAACGCTGCCCGATTGCGACATTGAGCGTTTAAAACTGGCAACTGCGATGCAACTAGAGTCGTGGGATCTGCTCATCGAACAAACTCAGCAGCACATGAACAAAGTGCATCAAGTATTTGAAACCTTGATTGGTGACGACGAAGAAGATGAGGGCAGCACGATTGCTCGTCATTTCCATGAATTATGGGATATGGCCAATAAACAAGATGTGCTAGAACTGATTTTAGAGCAGGACATTCAAGTTGAAGAGCCGGCCATATTCTCTAAAGCTATCATCAACTTTAAAGCCGACTTGGCCAAGAAAACGCTCGGCCCCCGTGGGCGAGAAGTCTTAAATCGCTTGATGCCAAAAGTGTTTGACGCGGTGTTTGCCCACCCAGACGCTCAATTTGGTTTACCGCGAGTATTGCACTTGCTGCACAATATTTGCACGCGCACGACGTACTTGGAATTGTTGGATGAGCATCCTGCTGCATTGGTACAGTTAGTGCGCTTGTGTACCGCAAGTCCAATGATTTCCGAACAGTTGTCTCGTTATCCAATCCTTCTGGATGAGTTGATAGATCCTCAACAGCTGTACAACCCAATTCCACTAGATAGCTATCGCACTGAATTGCGCGATTTCCTTGCCCGTATTCCCGAAGATGATATGGAGCAGCAAATGGAAGCGCTGCGTCAGTTTAAGCAAATTTGTATTCTGCGTATTGCCGCAGCGGATATCGCTGGCGTGCTGCCAGTCATGAAAGTAAGTGATCACTTAACTTATCTAGCAGAAGCCATTGTTGAAGCGGTGGTCAGCCAAGCGTGGCTTCAAGTGTCTGAAAAATACGGCGAGCCAACACACGTGAAAGACCGTGAAGGCAAAGGCTTTGCCGTGATCGGTTATGGTAAAGTCGGTGGATGGGAGTTGGGTTACAACTCAGACTTAGATATCGTCTTTATGCACGACTGCCCAGTTAATGTATACACCGATGGTAAGAAGGAAATTGACGGCCGCCAGTTCTACCTTCGTTTAGCACAGCGCATCATCCATATTTTCTCAACCCGCACCGCATCAGGCATTCTATACGAAGTGGACACTCGCTTACGTCCTTCTGGTGCGTCCGGCCTGTTGGTGAGTCCAACCGATGCGTTTGATGATTATCAACATCAAGATGCGTGGACTTGGGAGCATCAAGCTTTAGTGCGCGCTCGCATGATTTATGGTGATGAACCATTGGCGATTGCTTTCCATAACACTCGTCATGATGTGTTGTGTAAACCGCGTGATGAGCAAACGTTGAAAAAAGAAGTCGTCGAGATGCGCGAAAAAATGCGCGATCATTTAGGCGGTAAGAAATCTGGTCGCTTCATGATCAAGCAAGACGTCGGTGGTATTACCGATATCGAATTTCTGGCTCAATATTTGGTGCTTAACTATAGTCACGAGAAACCTAAGCTTACGCGTTGGTGTGACAATGTCCGAATATATGAAACGCTAATTGCTCAAGGTGTCATGGAAGAAGACCAAGCGATGCAACTGATACGCGCGTATACGACGATGCGTAACGAAATACATCACAGAAACCTACTTAATTTGGATGCAGATGTGGTTGAAGATAAGTTTGTTGCAGAAAGAGAATGGGTGAAGCAAGCATGGAACCAGTGGTTCGCCTAAGTAGAAGTAGTGCTCAAGGTTCAGCCTAGAAAAAGGCTGTGCTAAACTCACCACGATTTAATTTTTGGAGACCAATAATGAAACCAATTCTACCTGATTACAACAGCGCTGGTGTGCTCATCATCGGTGATGTCATGCTAGACCGTTACTGGTATGGCCCAACTGGACGTATCTCGCCAGAAGCACCAGTACCTGTTGTAAAAGTAGAAAACAATGAAGAGCGTCCGGGTGGTGCTGCGAACGTTGCGATGAACATCGCGTCACTAGGTGGTCATGCTCACATTGTTGGTCTGACTGGTGAAGATGAGCCAGCAAAAGTGCTAACGGAAACACTCAGCGCATTGAACGTGAAGTGTGATTTTGTTGCGTTGCCTGATTATCCAACCATTACTAAATTACGCGTTATGAGCCGTGGCCAGCAACTTATCCGTCTTGACTTCGAAGATAAGTTTGAGAATACCGACGCGACCCCGGTTCTGTCTCGTATGGATGCAGCGCTACCAAACGTGAAAGCGGTGATCATGTCTGACTACGCAAAAGGCTCTCTAGAGCACGTTCAAGCGTACATTCAGAAAGCGCGAGCAGCGAATATTCCTGTTTTCATCGATCCCAAAGGTGCGGACTTTGAACGTTACCGCGGTGCAACTCTACTGACACCAAACATGAAAGAGTTTGAAGATGTGGTCGGTAAAGTGAAATCGGATCAAGAGCTGGTAGAGAAAGCACTGGCACTTGTTGAAGAGTTTGATTTTGAAGCGCTATTGGTAACACGTAGTGAGCACGGTATGACGTTGATTCGTCGCGGCCAAGAGCCATTCCATCTACCAACGCAAGCGAAAGAAGTCTACGACGTAACAGGTGCTGGCGACACGGTGATTTCTGTACTTGCAGCATCGGTTGCGGCAGGCAAATCTTTTGAAGAAGCGTGTGCACTTGCTAATGCAGCTGCTGGCGTTGTCGTGGGTAAATTGGGTACGTCGACGCTGTCTGAAATTGAATTGGCAGAAGCGGTTCATGGTAGTCAAGATACCGACTTTGGTGTCATCTCAGAAAAAGCACTGATCGAAGCGGTGAAAAAAGCACGTGCTCGTGGCGAGAAAGTCGTTATGACTAATGGCTGTTTTGATATTCTTCACGCTGGTCATGTGTCTTACCTTAACCATGCTGCTGAGCTAGGTGATCGCTTAATTGTCGCAGTAAATACTGATGAGTCTGTAAAGCGTTTAAAAGGCCCTGGTCGTCCAGTAAACCCAACCGATCGCCGTATGGCAGTATTGGCAGGTTTAGGTGCAGTTGACTGGGTTGTACCGTTTAGTGAAGATACGCCACAGCGTCTTATCTCTGAAGTGCTGCCAAGCATGTTAGTTAAAGGCGGTGACTACAAACCAGAAGAGATTGCCGGTGGTAAAGAAGTGATTGCAGCAGGTGGTGAAGTTCGTGTTTTGAACTTTGAAGATGGTTGCTCAACCAGCGAAATCATCAATGCAATTAAAGGCGGCAAAGGCTAAGCCTTACTGCTTTGAACAACACTATCTGAAAGGTCGCTGCAAAGCGGCCTTTTTGTTTTTCTATGCTTGCTGTCCTACGTTACGTTACGTTCTGGTATGGCAATGCATTTGCGAGATAATCGCTAGGCGTACAATGTTAGGTAATTTGCATCGAATGATAGACAACAAAAAACGCCAGTTGAAGAATCAACTGGCGTTTTAATTTCATTGTATAACTGAACGTTATTTCGCTGGTTTCAAACCTGCATCCACATCCAAGATGTCTTGTTCGCTTAGTGTACCAACCGCTTGGCGAAGCTGAAGAACACTCAGGATGTAGTTGTAACGAGCGTCTGAAAGATTTTTGTTCGCATCGTATAGGCGACGAGTTGCGTCTAGAACATCAACGATAGTACGAGTACCTACATCAAAACCTGCTTCTGTCGCTTCTAGCGCAGATCTCGCTGAAACTACCGATTGCTCATACGCTTTTAACGCACCAATAGAAGCGTTGATGTTGTTGTTTTGTGCACGAACATCTTTCACTACGCTACGGTATTGAGCTTCAAGATCTTCGCTTGCTGCAACGTACGCAAACTCAGCTTGTTTGGTTTGTGATGTCACGTTGCCGCCAGTGTAAAGTGGCACTGCTAGGTTAACGCCAATATTGAAGCCGTCGCTTGTACGGTCACTATTTGCATTACGGCCAAGACCACTGTTGTAGTTACTTTCTGTGCCTGAATAATCACCGTAGTTGTAACCACCATCTAGAGATAAAGTTGGTAGGTGACCAGAGCTAGCTAGTGAGATGTTGTCGCGCGCGATGTCTTGAGAAATACGAGCTGACAATAGGCTAAGGTTCTTCGTTTTCGCTTCTTCGATCAATGTTTCAGCTGGGCTGCTAGTGCGAGTCGCAGAGAAACGGTTAGTATCAAGAACGTTTAAGTTTTTGTGTTCTTGACCTGTGATTTCACGTAGCGATTCGTAGCTGTTGATCAGGTCATTTTCTGCCAACACTTCATCCGCTAGTACAGCATCGTACTGAGCTTGTGCGTCGTGAACGTCAGTAATTGCCGACAAACCAACTTCAAAGCGTTGTTTTGTTTGTTCTAGTTGGCGACCAACGGCTGCTTTTTCTGCACGAACAAATACTAGGTTGTCTTGAGCGCGCAATACTTCGAAGTACGCTTGAGAGACACGAAGGATCAAACCTTGTTGGGTTGCTGCGTAAGTTGCGTCTGCTTGACGAGCGCTTTTCTCTGCTGTGTCTAGAGAAATCCAAGATGCACGGTTATAAAGTGTTTGAGAAAAGCTAACACCAGCGGTTAAGGCGTCTTGATCGTTTGATGATTTGCCTAAAGCGCTATCGTCGTAGTCGGTGTCGCCACGAGTTAGGTTGTAACCCGCAGTTAGGTTGATTTGTGGTAATAGAGCACTACGGCTAGAGGTGATTGCTTCAAAAGCTCGGTCACGCTGTGCTGCTACACTGAGCAATTGTGGATCATTTTGCTTTGCTAAGTCGTAGATTTCAGCTAAAGAATCTGCCCATGCAGAAGAACTTATGCCACCTAGCGCTGCACTGATAAATAGTGGAAGCAATTTTTTCATTTTCTATTCCCGCGGTCAATAGATTGGTTAATTCTCAGTAGTTTAACTCAATTTGAACGATATTTACTCTAAAGTTTGCACTTTTTTACACGTAATTATCCATCTGTGCAATAAATTTTTGACTCAGACTTAAAATAAATTATAACTATTGTACAAAAAGTTGAGCCAAGTCCTTTGAGCAAGTGATTAACAATGAGTAAACTACAAGATTCACTCAGAGAGGTGTTGAATGCAACAGTGTGACAAACGACAAGATGAGTTTACTTCACGAGACGTAGAAATCATCTCGAAAGAATCTGTGTTTGAAGGCTTCTTTAAAATGGTGAAGTACCGTTTTAAGCATAAGCTATTCGCTGGTGGTTGGAGCGACGTGGTGGAACGAGAAATGTTCGAGCGTGGCCATGCCGCAGCAATGCTGCCCTACGATCCTAAAACGGATCAAGTGGTTATCATTGAGCAGATCCGCATTGGCGCATTGGAACATGAACACCCTTGGCAGCTAGAAATTGTCGCCGGTATGATCGATCGCGATGAATCCGCAGAAGAGGTGATTCGCCGTGAAGCCGAAGAAGAAGCAGGCATTACCGTAGGGCGAGTGGCATCAGTCACTTCTTATTATCCTTCTTCCGGTGGATGCTCTGAAAAACTGGATGTGTTTGTTGGTGAAGTTGATGCTTCTAAAGCGCACGGCATTCATGGTTTAGACTATGAAGATGAAGACATTCGAGTTCATGTGCTAAGTCGTGAACAAGCGTACCAATGGGTGAAAGACGGAATATTTGAGAATGGTGCTTCTATTATTGCGTTGCAATGGTTGCAATTAAACCATCAAGAGTTGAGGTCACAATGGGGATATCCCCAAATAGTGGAGAGTAAGTAATGGCGCAGGTGGCTGAAAAACAGCGATATCATGTTGATTTAGCGGGTCTGATGAGAACCTATGAGACCAATTACGCTAAGTTAAATGCCTTACTGCCTGTCTCTGCTGAGGTTGGGGATGTGCGTTGCTATCAAGCGGCGAACATGGTTTACCAACTGACCGTGAATGAAATCACAAAATACACCACAGTTGTTGAGATATGTCAGAGTGATGAAACGCCAGTGTTTCCTTTGCCGACGATGTCTGTCAGGCTTTATCACGATGCGAGAGTGGCTGAAGTATGCTCAAGCGGAGAGTTCTCACGCATTAAAGCTAAATATGATTATCCCAATGACCAGTTGATGCAGAGAGATGAAAAGCATCAACTTAATACGTTCCTTGGTGAATGGCTGACGTTTTGTTTACGAAGTGGCATTAGTAGAACGCCGCTTGCCTTCAATTGATCGTCACGTCATTCAAGGAAAATAACAAGAAACTATAGAGTGAACGAATCAGGTTTTCATTTTGCAATCATCGAATGACAGCATCAAACTTTTACAAATCACGGATACTCATCTGTTCGCTGCAGACGAGGGAAGTTTGCTGAGCGTAAAAACGGCCGACAGCTTTTCTGCTGTGGTTAACGAAGTTTTGCGCCGCAAAGTGGGGTTTGATTACATTTTAGCGACTGGCGATATTTCACAGGATCATAGCGCCGAGTCTTATCAACGATTTGCTGATGGCATTGCGCCGCTGCAAAAGGATTGTTATTGGCTGCCGGGAAATCACGATTACAAACCCAATATGGGCAGTGTGTTACCTTCACCACAAATTCAAGCGGCAGAACATGTGTTGCTGGGTGAAAAGTGGCAATTGATTTTGCTTGATTCTCAAGTAGTAGGCGTGCCTCATGGGCGTTTAAGCGATCAGCAGTTGACTCTTTTGGAAGAGAAATTAACGGAATTTCCTGAGCGTCATACACTGGTTTTATTGCATCACCATCCTTTGCTGGTGTGGAGCGCTTGGCTTGATCAGCATACGTTGAAAGACGCAGAAGCGTTTTGGCAAGTTGTGGATCGATTCGACAATGTAAAAGGCATTTTGTGTGGGCATGTTCATCAAGACATGAACGTAATACACAAAGGTATTCGAGTGATGGCAACACCATCAACGTGTGTTCAGTTTAAGCCGAATTCCGATGATTTCGCGCTTGATACCACATCCCCAGGTTGGCGTGAGCTAGAACTGCACACCAACGGCGACATCACAACCCATGTCGACCGTTTACCAGAAGGCCAATTCCAGCCAGATTTCTCTTCCAACGGATATTAATGATGCCCGAGCTCTAAGTTCGGGCTCGCTTTTTCATGCGAGACTTCTATGAGTAAACCTTCACTTCTATTGTACATCCACGGTTTCAACAGCTCACCGCTCTCAATGAAAGCCAATTTAATGAGAGAATATTGCGCGCAGCATCGTCCGGACATCAAAGTAATCGTCCCACAATTGCCTTGCTTTCCTGAACAAGCCGCTCAATTGTTGTTGGATATTGTTGAGCAATACAAAGACGACTACAACATTGGCTTAGTGGGTAGCTCGCTTGGTGGTTACATGTCGACGTGGTTAAACGCTAAGTACGGTTTTAAAGCGGTTGTCGTGAACCCTGCAGTCAAACCTTATGAGTTGCTTGTTGATTATTTGGGGGAGCAAACCAACCCATACACGCATGAAACCTATACACTTGAAGCTTGTCATATTGACGAGTTAAAAGCTCTTGATGTACAAAGCATCGCGTCGCCTCACTCTTTCTGGTTGTTGCAGCAAACCGAAGACGAGGTTTTAGACTATCGCCAAGCGGTAGATAAGTTTGCAAAAGCTAAGCAAACGGTAGAACAAGGCGGTGATCACAGTTTTGTAGGCTTTGAGCGTTATCCTGCTAAGATTATCGAATTCCTTGAACTGTAATACTAATGAGACGATTGGAATAGGCTCATAGTTTTTATTGATATATCCAACTGTTTCTTGACATAGGCGGTATGCTTTCCGACTATGTTTTGCCTAAAGATCTTAAGGGTCATCGACCCTGGCTACGTTGTTATGCATCAGATTTATAAACACTTAACGATGCTGACAGGGTAGCTTTTTCGTTTCCTGAGTATGTGCTTACCGATAGGTAAGACTTGGGTAACAAGTAAACTTTGAGAACAATTCCGTATTATGACTGAACAATATAATGCTGGTGCCATTGAAGTACTGAATGGCCTTGAGCCAGTACGTCGCCGACCAGGGATGTATACGGATACAGCGCGCCCAAACCACTTGGGCCAAGAAGTTATCGATAACAGTGTCGATGAAGCGCTAGCCGGACATGCCTCAAAAGTACAAGTCATCCTACATGCTGACCAATCACTAGAAGTGATCGATGATGGTCGAGGCATGCCTGTTGATATCCACCCTGAAGAGAAAGTATCTGGTGTTGAGCTGATCTTATGTAAGCTCCATGCGGGTGGTAAATTCTCCAACAAAAACTACCAGTTTTCAGGTGGTTTGCACGGTGTAGGTATCTCAGTAGTAAACGCGCTGTCTAAGCGAGTTGAAGTGACGGTACGTCGTGATGGTCAAGTGTACGAAATTGCTTTTGAGCACGGTGACAAAGTATCAGACCTTACTGTAACGGGCACATGTGGTCGCCGCAATCGCGGTACTAGCGTGCACTTTTGGCCGGATGCGAAGTATTTCGATTCAGCTAACTTCTCTGTAACTCGTTTGGTGAACAACCTACGAGCGAAAGCGGTACTTTGCCCAGGTCTAGAAATTACGTTTACCGATAAAGTAAACAACAAAGACTACCAGTGGTACTACGAAGATGGTTTGAAAGACTATCTAGCCGAAGGCGTAAAAGGTTACCCAGTACTACCAGAAGAACCGTTTACTGGGGAGTTTTCTGCAGACACAGAAGCAGCAAACTGGGCAGTAATCTGGCAGCCAGAAGGCGGCGAGATGATCACCGAAAGTTACGTGAACCTTATCCCAACAGCTCAGGGTGGTACACACGTAAATGGTCTTCGCCAAGGTTTGTTGGATGCGATGCGTGAGTTCTGTGAATTCCGCAACTTGCTACCACGTGGTGTGAAGCTAACGGGCGATGATGTTTTCGACCGTTGTTCGTACGTGTTGTCGGTTAAGATCCAAGATCCACAGTTTGCTGGTCAGACTAAAGAGCGTCTCTCTTCGCGTCAAACCGCTGCGTTTGTCTCTGGTGTGGTAAAAGATGCATTCAGTCTGTGGCTAAACGAAAAGCCTCAACTTGCAGAGCAACTAGCGGAAGTGTGTATTGCTAACGCGCACCGTCGTATGCGCGCAAGCAAGAAAGTCGTACGTAAGAAAGTCGCATCGGGTCCTGCCTTGCCAGGTAAGCTAACAGACTGTTCCGTACAAGACTTAAATCGCACCGAAATCTTCTTCGTGGAGGGTGACTCTGCGGGTGGCAGCGCGAAGCAAGCCCGAGATCGTGAATTCCAAGCGGTAATGCCACTGCGTGGTAAGATCCTAAACACATGGGAAGTCTCTGCCGATCAAGTTCTGGCGTCTCAAGAAGTGCATGACATCTCGGTTGCGTTGGGTATCGACCCAGACAGCGACAACCTTGACAGCCTACGCTACGGTAAAATTTGTATCCTTGCCGATGCGGACTCGGACGGTCTTCATATCGCAACGCTATTGTGTGCTTTGTTTACTCGTCACTTCCGCGCGCTCGTTGAAGCGGGTCATATCTATGTAGCAATGCCGCCTCTGTATCGAATCGACTGTGGTAAGGAAGTCTTCTACGCCCTCGATGACGATGAAAAAGATGGCATTCTAGAACGTTTGTCGAAGAAGAAAGCCAAAATCAACGTACAACGATTCAAAGGTCTGGGTGAGATGAACCCAATTCAGCTACGCGAGACCACAATGGATCCGAACACGCGTCGTTTGGTTCAACTTACGATCGACGACTCTGAAGCCACTATGGAAATGATGGACATGCTGCTAGGTAAAAAACGCGCAGATGACCGTCGTTCTTGGCTACAAAACAACGGCGATTTGGCAGAGGTTTAACGGATGTCTACAGAAATTACCTACGATGGCGTTGAACAGTTGCCAATGCGCAAGTTCACTGAAGACGCTTATCTGAACTACTCGATGTACGTAATCATGGACCGTGCATTGCCATACATTGGCGATGGTTTAAAACCGGTTCAACGACGCATCATTTACGCGATGTCGGAGCTTGGTCTTTCGGCATCAGCAAAATACAAAAAGTCTGCACGTACCGTTGGTGACGTGTTAGGTAAATACCACCCGCACGGTGACTCTGCATGTTACGAAGCGATGGTATTAATGGCGCAACCATTCTCTTACCGTTACCCACTGGTTGATGGTCAGGGAAACTGGGGTGCTCCGGATGACCCGAAATCTTTCGCGGCAATGCGTTATACCGAAGCGAAACTGTCGAAGTTTGCAGAAGTATTGCTGGGTGAGTTAGGTCAGGGCACTGTGGAATGGCAACCAAACTTTGATGGCACGATGAAAGAGCCTCAAATGTTGCCAGCACGTCTACCTCATATCTTGTTGAATGGCGTAACGGGTATCGCGGTTGGTATGGCGACAGATATCCCACCTCACAACGTTCGTGAAGTGGCTGACGCAACTATCCATCTGATCGACAATCCGAAAGCAGAATTGCCTGAAGTTATGCAGTTTGTGAAAGGTCCAGATTATCCGACAGAAGCGGAGATTATTTCGCCTCAAGCGGAAATTGAAAAGATCTATCGCAACGGCCGTGGCAGCATCAAGATGCGTGCGGTATGGCATAAAGAAGGGTCAGACATCGTCATCACGTCGATTCCGCATCAAGTGTCTGGCTCGAAGCTGCTTGAGCAGATCGCAAACCAAATGCGTGCGAAGAAGCTACCGATGGTAGAAGATCTTCGTGACGAATCGGATCATGAGAACCCAACTCGTATCGTAATCGTGCCACGTTCGAATCGCGTCGATTGCGATTTGCTGATGAATCACTTGTTTGCATCTACTGATCTAGAGCGTAGCTACCGTGTTAACTTGAACATGATTGGCTTGGATAACCGTCCTCAAGTGAAAGGTCTCGTACAGATCCTATCTGAGTGGATTGAGTTCCGCCGCAGTACCGTGCGTCGTCGTTTACAATACCGTTTAGACAAGGTGATGGCTCGTCTACACATCTTAGAAGGTTTGTTAGTTGCTTACCTCAACCTAGATGAAGTGATTGAGATCATTCGTACCGAAGACGATCCAAAAGCGGTGTTGATGGAACGCTTTGGTATTACCGATATTCAAGCCGATGCGATTCTGGATACCAAACTTCGTCACCTAGCGAAGCTAGAAGAGATGAAGATCCGTGGTGAACAAGACGAACTCGAGAAAGAGCGTGAGAAGCTAGAGCAGCTGCTTGGTTCTGAGCGTCGTCTGAACACACTACTTAAGAAAGAAATTAAAGCCGACGCAGAGAAATACGGCGATGACCGTCGTTCTCCTTTAGTTGAACGTGCTGAAGCAAAAGCACTGACTGAGCGTGACCTAGTACCAAGTGAACCAATTACCGTTGTACTGTCTGAAAAAGGTTGGGTTCGTCATGCGAAAGGACACGATGTCGATGCGGAAAGCTTGAACTACAAGTCAGGCGATAAATACTTGGCGCATGCGCGCGGTAAGAGCAGTCAGCCGGCGGTCTTCCTTGGCAGCGATGGTCGAAGTTACTCGCTTGAGTCGCACTCGTTGCCATCAGCACGTAGTCAAGGTGAGCCGATTACTGGTCGCTTGAATATCACAGCGGGTAGCAGTATTCGTCAGGTGATCATGAGCGAAGAAGATCAGCTATGGCTGGTGGGCTCCGATGCTGGTTACGGCTTTGTGTGTAAAGGCGCTGATTTGCTATCGAAGAACCGTAGCGGTAAAGCGTTGGTTACGTTGCCTGCAAATTCTGAAGTGATGACGCCAAAAGAAGTCGGCGATCTGGATTCGGATGAGATTCTCGCGATTACCAACCAAGGGCGTATGTTGTTGTTCCCAATTAAAGACTTGCCGCAATTAGCGAAAGGTAAAGGTAACAAGATTATCAACATCCCAGCAGCTAAAGCGAAAGAGCGTGAAGAAGTGTTGTCCCACTTAATCGCGTTGCCGCAAGGTGCTTCTTTAACCTTGTACGCTGGTAAGCGCAAGCTAGGTTTGAAACCTGCTGATCTTGAGAACTTCCGTGGTGAGCGTGGTCGCAGAGGTAGTCTGCTGCCAAGAGGCTTACAGAGAGTGACGCGAATTGACGTTGAGCTTGGTGAGTCGAGCAGCACTGAAGAATCGAGCGAAAGCGAATAAAACGAATAGAAACAAAAATCCCAGCCATTGGCTGGGATTTTTTTTATGCTTCTTGTTTGTCTTCGGCGATGGTGACTTTTAGAGTCATTTCCTTGCCTTTACGAATGATACCAACGTCGACAGAAGTGCCTGGGCGTAAATCCGTGACGATATCCATCACGCTTTGACGGCCCTGAACTTTATTGCCATCGATACTGATAATGATGTCTTGCTTTTCAAAGCCTGCGGCACTTGCTGGACCATTTGGGTCGATACCTAAAACAACGATACCGCCAATGTGCTCGTTTCCTAGTAAACGGGCCGTCACTGCATTGATGTCTTGCCCATCAATACCGATGTAGCCGCGAATCACACGACCATCAGCGATGATTTTCTGCATAATTTTGCTGGCGAGTGGGGCTGGGATTGCAAATGAGATACCGTAGGTTTCAAGATCGGTTGCCTGCTGGAAAGATGCGGTGTTGATGCCCACCAATTCACCTTGAGTATTCACCAATGCGCCGCCCGAGTTACCTTCATTGATTGCAGCATCAGTTTGGATGAAGGCTTGACGACCATCGCTAATAGAAGAGCGACCTGTCGCGGAAATAATGCCGAAGGTCGTGGTTTGCCCTAAGTTGTATGGGTTACCAATCGCTAAAACGACATCACCAACCTGAGGTTTGTATTCAGAATTCAATGGGATGACAGGTAGGTTAGAACCTTCAACTCGTAAAACGGCAATGTCCGTGCGTTTGTCGGTGCCAACAAGTTGAGCGGCAGCAGCTCGACCATCTTGCAATGCAACAACGACTTGGTCTGCTTGAGCTACCACGTGATAGTTGGTAATGATATAACCTTTTTCGCTGACGATAACCCCAGAACCCAGCCCTTGTGTCGAGAGTTTACTGCGATCGTTTTCAACGTATTTTCGGCTGTAGATGTTCACAACCGCTGGCGCCGCTCTTCTTACGGCTTGGTTAAACGACAACTCAAGAGATGCGATATTTTTCGGTTGTTGGTCGAGCGCGACAGGAATAACGTTATTGCGCAATGATGGAACTGCGAGCAGTACAACGGCAGCGGTTGCTAAGCCTAAAAAGACAGAACGTAATAAAAAGCTAAGCATATCCTCTCCATGCATGAGCGCCAAAATGGCATAGAAAGGTGAAGAATAGCATTACATTGAAAAATAACAAAAGGGCAGTGCGTGATCGCACTGCCCTTTTAATAATCAGATTGATAGTAAGATTAACTCTTCGAGCTTCNGTGCGTGATCGCACTGCCCTTTTAATAATCAGATTGATAGTAAGATTAACTCTTCGAGCTTCATCACCAAGAGTGATGGAACAATCGTCTGGTTTTGCCCTGATTTTAGAGGCTAGAGACTATCGAATCACCAAGTAGATAGTGCGTTCCCCGCGTTGGATATTTAGTGCAAGCACTCCTTTGTGTTTATCAACAATAGAGCGAAGCTCCGCAAGGTTTTTCACTCGTTGACGATTGACGCCAATAATGATGTCACCTTGTTTTAGCTGGTATTGCGCGGCAGGTGAATTCTCTGCAACACTGGAGACTTTTACCCCTTGGATTGCATCACTTGGTGTAGTGTTACTTAACTCTGCTCCTTTTAGGCCTTCATGCAACGTTTCCGCTTTGGCTTTCATGTTGGTGGACTCGCCAAGAGTCACGTCAAACGATTTGCTCTTACCATCACGAATAACGCCTAGCGTGATCTTCTTACCTGCTCCTAATGTGGCGACTTTGGCGCGCAACTCAGAGAAAGTGTCGATTGACTTACCGTTCACTGATACAACCACATCACCGGCTTTTAGACCCGCTTTGTCCGCTGCGCTATCAGGCACGACTTGGCTGATGAATGCCCCTTTACTTGACTCGTAACCCAGTGCTTCTGCCAGCTCAGAGGTCACTTCACCACCTTGAACGCCCAACATGCCACGTTTTACTTCACCAAATTCTAAAATCTGCTCAGTGAGGTTTCTCATCATGTTCGATGGGATGGCAAAACCAATCCCGACGTTGCCGCCATTTGGTCCCAAAATGGCGGTGTTAATACCGATCAGCTCACCGTTAAGGTTCACCAATGCACCGCCAGAGTTACCGCTATTGATTGCGGCATCGGTTTGGATGAAGTTTTCGAAGTTCTCCACGTTTAAACCACTACGACCCAGTGCAGAAACGATACCCGAGGTGACGGTTTGGCCGAGACCAAATGGGTTGCCGATAGCAACAGTAAAGTCGCCGACGCGTAACTTGTCAGAGTCGGCAATCTTAATCTGAGTTAGATTTTTCGCTTTTTCTAATTTCAGCAATGCGACGTCTGCCATCTCATCACCACCAACGAGTTCTGCATCGTATTCGCGGCCGTCATAGAGGCGCACTCGAATTTCATCCGCGCCTTTGATCACATGATAGTTAGTGACGATGTGCCCTTTTTGGGCATCAATAATGACGCCAGAGCCCAATCCGCGGAATGGACGCTCTCGAGTTTGCTCCATCGGGAAGTCAGGGCCGAAGAAGAACTGAAATTGTTCCGGAATACGACTGGTTTGAACTTGTTTACCCTCAACCGCAATGCTCACGACTGCTGGGGTCACTTTCTCTAGCATCGGGGCTAGGCTTGGTAATTGCTGGCCATCAACACTTAGAGGCAGTGCTGCCGTGGCCGTTATCGGCGTGATAATGGAACTCAAACTTAAAGATAGAACGGTTAGCGCAAGCAATGGCTTTTTCATCCAGTAACTCCTCTTGAAACATGTCTGCCAAAAAGAAATATCCGCACTTTACACCAATAAGAATAAGCGTTTGGTCATCCATGACAGGGTACGTTTAGCCCAACCGATAGCGCATGCCATTATTCAAAGGCCGTAATAGACTGAAACGAATTGCCTGCATAGGTTTATGAACATCAACTTATCTTGATTGATATTTTTAATATAAGGTCTAGTTTGGATATTCAAAGGGTGACGGCAGTTCACATGCAAGTTAGAGAGGGATTACTGCAGAAAAGTTCAAAAAGGGTCGATACAAATTACGATTTATATCGACCCAAAAGAAAGGAAAAGAGCAGGTTAAGAGGCTTTAGCCGTCACCACGTCGGGAGCGTTGATGATCTCTTTTTCTTGATCTTTCAAAAGACCGGTCGCGCCGTTGGCATAGTCTTTTGGTTGTTCGTTGACCTCTGGTTGGTCTTCTTTGATTTGCTCTGAAGACATCGCCGTTTTCTTATCAAACGGGTTATCTTGTTCTGGCAAGTTAGGCAGAAGTTCTGAAGAGGTCTTCGCCATATGTTGGTAGAGTTTAGTGTAATCCTTACCCAGGGTATCCAACATTTCTGCGGTTTGTGCAAAATGATCTACGAGCTCTTGACGTTGTTGCTCTAGTTCAAACTTAGCCGCTTCAAGTTCTTTTTGCACAGACTTTTGTTTCTTGTATTCAGGGGTGGTTAGTCTACTAATGACTACGCCTACGATTGTACCGACCAGCAAACCCACAATGGCATAAATCCAAGGCATAACTGCTCCTTATAGTTGTTTTAACAAGTCTTTTACTACTTAGTTACACGCGGTGCTTGTCCATGTTACTATGGCTTTCACAGCCGATAAAGAAAAATAGCAGTATGTCTTCGGGGACTGATAACTACTTCTCTCTATTCTCAAAGTTGACCCCGAGGTGACCATTTTCTCTGTACCTCTAACACGACTTAATCTGATGACACCACTAAAACGATATCAAAAAGATATAGCAGAACATGGATTCCAGCGCGATGAAGCCCAGCATCAAGCCGTTGTCGCTTTAGACAAACTCTACCATGATATTGTTGAGTTTCAGTCTGCGCCGATCCCTCAACTTTCTAAATGGCAGAAGCTCATGGGCAAAAAGGTCGAGATGCCTCAACCCCCAAAAGGTTTGTACTTTTGGGGCGGGGTAGGCCGAGGTAAAACCTATTTAATGGATGCCTTTTTTGATGCCTTACCTACTGACAGAAAAATGCGCGTGCACTTTCACCGCTTTATGTATCGGGTACATGACGAGTTAAAGCGCTTGGGGGAGGTAGAAAATCCTCTCTCCAAAGTTGCCGACTTATTTAAACAAGAAGCGGATATTGTTTGTTTTGACGAGTTCTTTGTCTCTGACATAACTGATGCCATGATTCTTGCCACATTGTTGCAAGAAATGTTTAAGCGTCAGATGGTGCTGGTGGCGACGTCAAACATCGAACCACAAAATTTGTATCGTAATGGCTTACAGCGAGCACGTTTTCTTCCTGCTATTGATATGATTTTAGCGCGTTGCCATGTCCTAAATGTGGATAGTGGTGTCGATTATCGTCTGAGGACGTTGGAACAAGCCGAAATCTACCATTATCCATTGGATGAGCAGGCTTCTATTAATTTAAATACCTATTATCAGCAGCTTACGGCTGAGCGTAAAAGCGTTGCCCACAAAATCGACATTAATCATCGACAGATTAACGTGATTGAAGCCAGTGATGGGGTGTTACATGCTTCTTTTGAGCAGTTGTGCCAAACCGCTCGAAGTCAAAACGATTACATTGAACTCTCACGTATTTATCACACGGTTTTACTGGCCGATGTTCGTCAGATGAATCGTAAAATTGATGATGCTGCGAGGCGTTTTATTGCTTTAGTCGACGAGTTTTATGAGCGTAACGTAAAACTGATTATTTCAGCGGAAGTCGAGATGGATGCCTTATATACCGAAGGACAACTGGAATTTGAGTTCAAGCGTTGTGTATCGCGTTTAACCGAGATGCAGAGTCATGAGTATCTTGCTCGCGAGCATTTGGCGTAAATTTGATTGCCTCTTTAAAAAGTGAAGAAAAAATTAGTGATTTGGCGCAAAAAAAGGTGATTTTTTCTTCGCTCTTCTCTATAATCCTGCGACCCACCGTTACTGCAGACCGGATTATCGAAGTTATTTCGAAATAGATGGTCGAGAGTACCAACGACTCGAAGGGGTGATGACTGGGCTCTTAGACAGTGTGGGAGCACCAAACGGGTGTTCCTTTAAAGTTTAAATTTTAATTAACGGGTTATTATTAGCATGAAAACTTTCGTTGCTAAACCAGAAACTGTAAAACGCGACTGGTACGTTGTAGACGCTGAAGGTAAAACTCTTGGCCGTCTAGCAAGTGAAATTGCATCTCGCCTACGTGGCAAACATAAAGCTGAATACACTCCTCACGTTGACGCTGGTGACTACATCATCGTTATCAACGCTGAGAAAGTTGCTGTAACTGGTAACAAAGCTAAAGACAAAGTGTACTACCGTCACTCTGAGTTCCCAGGTGGTCTAAAATCTATCACTTTTGAAAAGCTGATCGATCGTAAACCTGAGATGGTTCTTGAGCTAGCAGTTAAAGGCATGCTTCCACGTGGTCCTCTAGGCCGTGCTATGTACCGTAAGCTTAAAGTTTACGCAGGCGCTGAGCACAACCATGTTGCTCAACAACCACAAGTACTAGACATCTAATTGGGGATTTCGAAAATGGCAGAGAATCAATACTACGGCACTGGCCGTCGCAAAAGCTCAGCTGCACGTGTTTTTATTAAACCAGGCAGCGGCAACATTGTAGTAAACAAGCGTAGCCTTGATGAATACTTCGGTCGTCCAACTTCTCGCATGGTTGTTAAACAACCTCTAGAGCTAGTTGAACTAACTGAGAAGCTAGACCTTTACGTTACAGTTAAAGGCGGCGGTATTTCTGGTCAAGCTGGTGCTATCCGTCACGGTATCACTCGCGCGCTTATGGAATACGATGAGTCTCTACGTCCTGCTCTACGTGCAGCTGGTTACGTTACTCGTGACGCTCGTTGCGTTGAACGTAAGAAAGTTGGTCTACGTAAAGCACGTCGTCGTCCACAGTTCTCTAAGCGTTAATTTCCTTTTACCGGAAATTATGCTTTCCAGAATTATTCTGGGACTGTGCACCAAAAGCTCGGCTATATGCCGAGCTTTTTGTTTTTTATTGTCAGATAAAGCATCCGTTCTCTCTGGTTATATCAGAACACTCCCCCTTAATATCCACGCAACATTTTACGAAGGTTTTGTCGCGATATTTACGCTTTCCTTGTGCTACAAAAGTTTAAATTTACGTGTTAGTGATTTTTGTCACTTATTGAAAACGTATTCGGTGTAATTCTCTGAAAACAACCAAAATAAAAGGCATTTGAGGCTTAATTTTGTTGTTCTTCATTTCGCTTTCTTGTTACAAATCACATCAATTTTTTATAATTCTGCCGCTTTTGTGACGACGCGAGCGATTTGCCTCACAAATGTTACAAAAAGGTAGCTTTATCTTGTCAAAAAGTAGGGTTTTCTTTATCATTTCTCCCCAATAATTAGAACTAAATTCATTATTTGTTAGCCATGCTCTTATAAGCGGAATAATAACGATCCAAAGGGAGCAAATGGGAGAATGTTTGGATGAGCAACGCGCCTTTAAATAACGGTCGCAGGCGTTTTCTAACCGCTACAACGGCAGTTGTTGGTGGATTAGGGGCAGTCGCCGTCGCCGTGCCTTTTATTAAATCATGGAATCCGAGTGCTAAAGCCAAAGCGGCGGGTGCACCGGTGGAAGTGGATATAAGTAAAATTGAACCAGGTCAGCTGGTACGTGTTGAGTGGCAGGGGAAACCTGTATGGATTGTTCGCCGTACTCAAAGCGTGCTGGATAACCTAAAAACGATCAGTGATAAGCTTCGTGATCCACAATCTGAAATGGAACAGCAGCCAGAGTACGCTCAGAATGAGTTTCGCTCGATTAAAGAAGAGTACTTTGTTGCCGTTGGTTTCTGTACTCACCTTGGTTGTTCACCTACCTACCTACCAGACTCTTTCTCAGAGCAGGTGCAGGGCGTAAGGTCTGGCTTCTTCTGCCCTTGTCATGGTTCTAAGTTCGATATGGCAGGCCGAGTATTCCAAGGGGTACCTGCTCCATTGAACCTTGTCGTTCCTAAACACATGTATTTGAGCGACACCAAGCTCATTGTGGGTGTTGATGAGGGGGATGCATAATGCAAGCACTATTAGATTGGGTAGAAAAGCGTATTCCAGCAATGAATGCTTATAAAAAGCATTTATCTGAATACCCAATGCCGAAGAACTTCAACTTTTGGTATCTTTTTGGTTCACTGGCGATGCTGGTTCTTGTCAACCAAATCCTAACGGGTATTTGGCTAACGATGAACTACGTTCCTTCTGGTGAAGGTGCGTTTGCATCTATCGAATACATCATGCGTGACGTTGAGTACGGTTGGCTTCTGCGTTACATGCACTCAACTGGCGCATCAGCGTTTTTCGTTGTTGTATACCTGCACATGTTCCGTGGTCTGATCTACGGTTCGTACCAAAAGCCTCGTGAACTACTGTGGATCTTCGGTATGTTGATCTTTCTAGTTCTAATGGCTGAAGCATTCATGGGTTACCTACTACCATGGGGTCAGATGTCATACTGGGGCGCTCAGGTAATCATTTCTCTGTTTGGTGCAATCCCTGTTATCGGTGATGACTTAACGCTTTGGATTCGTGGTGACTACATCATCTCAGGTGCAACGTTGAACCGTTTCTTCGCACTACACGTAATTGCGCTGCCTATCGTACTACTTCTACTTATCGTGCTTCACGTATTGGCACTGCACGAAGTGGGCTCTAACAACCCTGACGGTATCGAAACTAAGTTACCAAAAGGTTCAATGGGCGATGATTACAAAACGCAGTTCAAGTTCCACGATTACTACACGAAGAAATACGACATTATTGACTCTATTCCTTTCCATCCATATGGCACGGTTAAGGATTTGGTTGGTGTCGCTGGCTTCTTGTTCTTCTTCTGTTATGTGTTGTTCTTTAACCCAGAAATGGGTGGATACTTCCTTGAGCCGCCTAACTTTGAAGCTGCAAACCCATTGAAGACGCCTGAACACATCGCTCCGGTATGGTACTTCACTCCGTTTTACGCAATCTTGCGTGCGGTTCCAGACAAGCTATTGGGTGTAATCCTAATGGGGGCGTCTATCGCAGTACTGTTTGTTCTGCCTTGGTTGGATCGCTGTAAAGTACGTTCATACCGTTACCGTAGCAAAATCCACCTATTGAATATTGTTCAGTTCACTATCGCCTTTATCGCTCTGGGCATTTTAGGTGCGTTGCCTGCAACACCGACGTACACACTACTATCTCAGATCTTTAGCTTGTGTTACTTCATGTTCTTTGTACTGCTGTTCTTCTACAGCAAAAATGAAGCAACCAAACCATTACCAGAGAGGGTGACATTCAAATGAAGAAGTGGATTGTAATTCTATTTGCTATGTTGCCATCTCTTGCGATGGCAGCAGGGGCCAACGTTCCGCTTGATAAAGCAAACGTGGACCTAACGGATAAAGCTTCGCTACAAAATGGCGCGAAGTTGTTCATGAACTACTGTTTTGCTTGTCACTCTACGCAATACCAGCGTTATGAGCGTGTAGCAACAGACTTAGATATTCCAGCTGACCTAATGAAGGAAAATCTGATTTTCAACCCTGAAGCGAAAATCGGTGACCTCATGGTTAATGCTATGCCACCGAAGCAGGCGGCAAACTGGTTTGGTGCTCCACCACCGGATCTAACTTTGGTAGCCCGAGTGCGTGGTGCGGATTGGTTGTACACATACTTACGCTCTTTCTATGTTGATCCATCTCGTCCATTTGGCGTGAACAACATCGTATTCCCAAGTGTTGGTATGCCGCACGTTCTTGAAGAACTGCAAGGTATTCCAACGCCAGTGTACGGCACTAAGATGGTTGATGGTGAAGAAGTCAAAGTGGTTGTTGGTACTGAGACAAACGGTACTGGCGAATTAAGCGAAGGCGAATATGACAAAGCGGTTGGTGACTTGGTGAACTTCTTGGTTTACGCCGGCGACCCAGTTCAACTTGAGCGTCATGCTTTGGGTTGGTGGGTAATGGGTTTCCTAGTTCTACTAACGATTGTTGTCGTGATGCTTAAGAAAGAGTATTGGCGTGATGTGCATTAATTGTGCTATCATACTGTGCTAATTCCCAATTTTAATTGATGGATAATGGAGGCTTAGCCTCCATTATTTTTATTTGTAAGTGTACTGGAGGGCTCCATGGCTGTAGCTGCCAATAAACGTTCTGTGATGACTCTTTTCTCAAGTGCATCAGATTTGTATAGCCATCAGGTTTGCATCGTACTAGCTGAAAAAGGCGTAAGTGTTGAAGTTGAGCTTGTTGATGAAGCTAATCTTCCTGCTGAGCTTGTTGAGCTAAACCCATATAAATCAGTGCCAACTCTTGTTGACCGTGAGCTAGCTCTTTACGATTCAAAAATCATCATGGAGTACTTGGACGAGCGTTTCCCTCATCCACCTCTAATGCCGGTTTACCCAGTTGCTCGTGGTAACAGCCGTTTGATGATGTACCGTATTGAACGTAACTGGTACTCACTAGCTGAAAAAATTGTTAAAGGTAATGCAGAAGAGTCAGAAAAAGCGCGTACGAAACTTCGTAACGATCTACTGACTCTAGCGCCAATTTTTGCTGAATACGAATACTTCATGAGTGAAGAATTCAGCCTAATCGATTGTTACCTAGCTCCACTATTGTGGCGCCTACCTCAACTTGGTATTGACCTAGTTGGCCCAGGCTCAAAAGAAATCAAGGTATACATGAACCGCGTATTTGAGCGTGATTCATTCCTTGCTTCTTTAACTGAAGCTGAACGTGAAATGCGTCTAGTTCGCTAAGCGATTTAGAGACGTTATGGATATTGCAAAAATGACTGCTCGCCGTCCGTATATGCTTCGCGCATTTTACGATTGGCTAGTAGACAATGACTTAACTCCCCACTTGGTTGTTGATGCAACTATGCCGGGTGTGCGTGTGCCTGTTGAGTTTGTTCAAGATGGTCAGATTATCTTGAATATTGCTCCTCGTGCCGTTGGTAACTTAGAGTTGGGTAATGATGCGATTACCTTCCATGCTCGTTTTAGTGGCCGACCACACTCAGTGATCGTGCCAGTGTATGCAGTTCAAGCTATTTATGCTCGTGAAAACGGTGCTGGAACAATGTTTGAACCAGAAGAAGCGTACACGCACATCGAAGAAGAAACGATTGAAGAAGAAGATTTGTCACCATCTTTTAAGGCGGTGACGGAAGAAACTTCTGAGGAGATTGGTGCAGAATCCCAAGAGGAAGATGCTCCTCGTCCTAAAGGTCGACCAAGCTTAAGAGTGATTAAGTAAATAAAAAGCAGCGTTAACGCTGCTTTTTTTATACTTCGGTTTCAAGTTTTTCAATATCGTTTAGTCACTGATGGTAAACGTTTCGACATCTGGAGCACTATCATCTTGTGTCTGTGTCTGTGTCTGTGTCTGTGTCTGTGTTGTCACACCGTCGCTAGGTAAATCGACTTTAACTGGTTCTGCGTCTCCGTATTGGAACCCTTTGATCACCTGTTTTACGCCAGAGATATTGCGCGAAATCTCCGTCGCGCGTTCACCTTGCTGAGCGGTTACATAGCCAAACAAAAATACGTCACCATCCTCTGTAATGACTTTGACTTTAACGCCATTGAGGTCCGAGTCGGTTAATAGAGCCGATTTTACCTTGGTTGTGATCCAGCTGTCGTTGCTGATTTGCGTCACGCTCAATGGCTCTTTAGCCTTAATTTGGTTATGAATGGTTTTGACGCCATCAATGGCTCTAGCTCGTTGCTCAATTTGATTAATCAAATCTTGAGTTGGAGCTTGGCCCATTAAAACAACCGTACCATTGTACGAGCTCGCAACAACTCGAACATGCCCTTTAAACGGTTCTTTATTACCGATCGCTGCGACTTCAAATTCAATATTGTTGTCTTGCCAGATCTGCTTCGTGGTGCGAGTATCTGTCACAATATTTGCCGTGGTGGCAGCTCCAGCAATGAACAGTCCTGCACATCCGCTCAAGCTTAAGATGGTACATAAAATGACAAGGCTACGTATCATAATGCTGATTCTCAAATCTGTTATTCTTCGTGAGCAGGGAAAAGTACTTGGTCAATCAAATCGCATAAGCAGTGAAGAGTGACCATATGCACTTCGTGAATGCGAGCCGTGCGATGGGATGGAATACGAATTTCTACATCGTTTTCGCCCAGTAATCCTGCCATCTCACCACCATCTTTACCTGTTAGGGCGATAATGGTCATGTCGCGAGTTACGGCGGCTTCCATCGCTTTGATGATGTTTTTGCTGTTGCCACTGGTAGAAAGAGCCAGAAGAATATCGCCTGGTTGGCCAAATGCACGAACTTGCTTAGAGAAAATCTCTTGATAGTGGTAGTCGTTTGCAACTGCCGTTAGTGTGGTGTTGTCCGCAGTCAGCGCCATAGCGGGAAGGCTAGGGCGCTCGGTCTCAAAGCGATTTAAAAGACAAGAAACAAACTGTTGTGCATTTGAGGCGCTGCCACCGTTGCCGCAGCAAAGAATTTTGTTGCCATTCAGCAAGCTCGAAACCATGGCTTGAGCGGCGTGCGTGATCGCATCAGGCAGAGCTTCTGCGGCTGCGATTTGAATTTGAATACTTTCTGTAAAGCTATCTTTAATGCTGTCTAGCATCGCTTATCCTTCAGATATTGCATTTTGTATCCAGTTGATGTCGCGACCACTGTCATGAATGGCGATGACATCGAACCGATAATCTATGGTGTTCATTGTGCGTTGTTGGCAGAGCCAAACTTGTGCTGTTTTGATCAGTTTGCGCATTTTAGCGTTTGTGACCATTTCTGCCGCTGAGCCAAAATGATCGTTCTTACGATATTTGACTTCAACAAAGACGATAGTTTCATCTTGTTGGAAGATTAAATCAATTTCGCCGAACTTTGTCAGATAATTTTGATCTAAAAAACGCAAACCCTGACGCTGCAGATACTGCTTCGCCAGGGTCTCGTACTGATTACCTATTTGACGCTTACTAAAGAGCCCCACGCTCAGCCCAGCTCAATTCGCGTTGTACAACACAGTTGTTGTCAATGCTTAACGTACCAGTTTGGCCGCTTACTGAGTAACCTGGTACCACTTTCATTTGTGGCAATTCACCGATCAGTTTGTAGGCATCCATCCCTAGAGCTTTTAAGCGTTTTTCCATGTTGGATTGATCTGCCCATAGCTCATTCATTTCAGCGGTCACGATTGGGTCTGGGTTTACTAACAGCGGAATGTCACTGTAGATAATGCCTGTTAAGTCTTCGTACGTCGCACCACCGCTGTTGCTACGAGAGTTCGAGAACAATTTTGGTGGCTTCGCATCTGGGTTAATTGCGACCTCAATGAATGGTTTGATAAGTGTTAGTTCAGAGCTACGAGCGACAATGTAAACTGCGTCCACATCACGACGACTGCGTGGCTGTGTTTCCAACTTAATGCGCATGAGCGATTGCATCTGTGCGATACGCTGTTTGCTCTCTTGTAATCCAAAGACGTCGTTAATGTCTTTTTGTAGCTGGCGCTTATCACCAAAGTAGCTTGTTGCGACTTTGTTTGAGCTGTACTTGCTCCATTCTTCATTGAAAGCTTGCACAACACGCTCACCGTAGCTGCCTTTTGGCGCTAGGATCAGCGGGAAGCTATAGCCTTCGCTAAACAAGTATTTTGCAGCTTGAGCCACTTCTTGCTCTGGTGACAACGCTAGGTAGCAAATGTCGGTACCTGGCTGAACATCTTCAGGAATATTCAACGCCAGTGCGGGAATGGCTGGACTGTTTGCTGAACCATCCATTGTGGTTTGCAATAGTTCGACATTTTCTTTTTGCAGCGGGCCGACAACAAAATCGATGTTTTCGTTGATAAGACGTTGTTTCACTTCATCAGCGCTGTACGCATTCGTATCAATGACGGTAAGCGTTGCGCTTGGATCGCGGTTTCTATCATTCATCATCGCGAATACAAAACCATCGCGGATCAATTGTGCCTGAGGCGCAAACTTACCTGTTAATGGTAACAACAATGCTGTGTTATTTGGTTTTACGATATCAAGTGACAGAATGTTTTGAATTTCTTCTGGTGTATAGATTGCCGCTGGGTGTGACGGGTTCTCGTTCAACCAACGCTCAAGGGTATTTTTTAACTGAGACAGATTGCCGGAGAGCGTTTTTGCGTAAACTGCTAATTGCAACCATCCGTCTAACACGTCTTCGCTGGGTTCAGTTTGTAGCGAAGTCAGTTCATATTCAGAGTAACTGCCAAAGTTCATCCAAATTCGGCTTGAGATTTCGCGTTGCTCTGCTGATGACGCGTATTGACTAAACGCTACCAGTTGGCGGTTGGCTTCAAACGGCTGATTTAGGCTTTGGTAAGCGTCGGCACGTAGAGAGTAGTAATCTTTCCACTGCTCATTTGGTAGCTTCCACCAAGGCTTAAAGTTGAGAAGTTGCAACAACTGAGAGTAATCGCCTTGCTTTTGCTGTATGGTCGCACGCGCCAGTTGCCACTCCGCCTGTTGAACTTCCGTCAATTGTTGGCGAGCCAGACGTTTTATCAGAAGGTCTGCTTGATCCAATTGGTTCGCTTGGATTGCGGCTTTGGTTGCCATGATCAACCAGTCGTTTTGTAAGCTGCCTTCCGTGCTATCAGCTTGAATCATGTAGTTCTGTACCGACTGGGTAGGCTCAAGTGTGACATCTACGCCATCAGGCTGTCTCGGGCCTGAAGAACAGGCGGCGAGCGTAATTGCTAGTGCAACAGGAGTGAGTATGCGTGGTACACTGAGTCTCTTATGGTTAATCATTGCCGTGAGTTCTCTATAATTTTGTACAAAATTGTCTCTATATTAATCGTTGAAGTGATGGTAAACAAATGACAGATAAAAATAAGTTGCCGAATGAGGGGCCAACTCTCTACATCGTACCGACTCCAATCGGAAATTTAGCGGATATCACACAACGTGCTATCGAAGTTCTGTCGAACGTGGACATCATCGCAGCAGAGGATACCCGACATACGGGTAAATTACTGTCTCACTTCAATATCCAAACCAAAACTTTTGCGTTGCATGATCACAATGAGCAACAAAAAGCACAGGTTTTGGTCGAAAAGCTATTGTCAGGTCAGTCTATCGCCTTAGTGTCTGACGCTGGTACACCACTAATCAGCGATCCAGGATACCATCTGGTGACAAAATGTCGTCAAGCGGGCGTAAGAGTTGTGCCTCTTCCTGGTGCGTGTGCAGTTATCACTGCGTTAAGCGCGTCGGGATTGCCGTCAGATCGCTTTAGTTTTGAAGGCTTTCTACCGCCCAAAAGTAAAGGTCGTAAAGATAAATTCTTAGAGATCGCATCGGTAGAGCGCACATGCATTTTTTACGAGTCACCACACCGAATTTTAGACTCGTTACAAGATATGTTAGACGTTCTTGGCCCTGAGCGAGAAGTCGTTCTAGCAAGAGAACTCACTAAAACATTTGAAACCATCCAAGGCATGCCTTTGGGTGAACTCATTGAGTGGGTGAAAAGTGACGATAACCAGCAACGTGGTGAAATGGTGCTTTTGATCCATGGTCATCGTGAAACATCGGATGAGGCATTGCCCGATGAGGCTTTGCGTACTTTGGGTATTCTGACGAAAGAACTGCCTTTGAAGAAAGCGGCAGCGTTGGTGGCAGAAATCCACAATCTGAAGAAGAACGCTCTATACAAATGGGGTTTAGAAAACTTAGATTAAGGGCTGTTTAGATTGAATATTGCAAAGGGTTGATGTGAAAGCATCGACCCTTTTTTATTGTTTACCTTTTGCGTTTTGACTAAAAACTCATCACTCGGTGCATTCATTTCATCATATCTGTGATCTAACTAGACTCTGAAGTGAGAACTCTATACAATCCGCCCTCGGAGCTGACTGGGTAGTCGCTGCTTTGTTGATGTCCTTCGGGAGACTGACGTTGAGGTCCTTCGGGAAACTGACGTTGACGTCCTTCGGGAGACTGATAAAGGGGAGGAAAGTCCGGGCTTCATAGAGCAAGGTGCCAGGTAACGACCGCCGATGGCCCGCAAGGGAACAGGTAAGGGTGAAAGGGTGCGGTAAGAGCGCACCGGACGACTAGTAATAGTTCGTAGCAGGGTAAACTCCACCTGAAGCAAGACCAAATAGGCCTCCACATTGCGTTGCTCGCGTAAGGAGGCGGGTAGGTTGCTCGAGCCAGTGAGTGATTGCTGGCCTAGACGAATGGCTACCGCCGCGCAAGCGGAACAGAACCCGGCTTATGTGTCGGCTCCACCTATTCGAGACCCATCTCTACTTCGGTAGCGATGGGTTTTTTGCATTTAATTGACGCAAACTATGTCATTACCAATAAACTTGGCGTAAATCACGTCTAACTTTAGACTTGTGGTGGCGATGATGTAGGAAATCAGTACACTAAAGAATCGCTTCAAGATCATTCAACGAGAAAGCTATGACCGAAACCTTCCAACATATTTCCGTGTTATTAAATGAATCCATTGATGGCTTGGCTATCAAACCAGATGGTATCTACATTGATGGAACATTTGGCCGAGGCGGTCACAGCCGTACAATTTTATCCAAACTTGGCCCAAATGGCCGACTGTACAGTATTGACCGTGACCCTCAAGCGATTGCGGAAGCAGGCAAAATTGACGACCCTCGTTTTACCATTATTCATGGCCCGTTTTCTGGCATGGCTCAATACGCAGAAGAGTATGACCTAGTTGGTAAAGTAGACGGTGTGTTATTGGATCTTGGTGTGTCTTCGCCTCAGCTGGATGACGCAGAGCGTGGTTTCAGCTTTATGAAAGATGGCCCGCTAGATATGCGCATGGACCCAACTTCAGGCATCCCGGTTTCTCAATGGTTGATGGAAGCGGATCTGGATGACATCACTTGGGTGATTCGTGAATTCGGTGAAGACAAACACGCTCGTCGTATTGCTCGTGCGATTGTGGAATACCGTGAAAACGAAGAGAACGAGCCAATGGTTCGTACTGGTCAGTTGGCAAAACTGATCTCTGAAGCAGCACCAAAAAGTTTTAAAGAGAAAAAGCACCCAGCGACGCGTGCTTTCCAAGCGTTCCGTATTTACATCAACAGTGAGCTAGAAGAAATTGATACTGCGCTGAAAGGCGCGGCTCGTATTTTAGCTCCTGAAGGTCGTTTATCTGTCATCAGTTTCCATTCGTTGGAAGACCGCATGGTAAAACGCTTTATCCGCAAAGAAAGTAAAGGTCCTGAGGTTCCACATGGGATTCCTTTGACGGAAGCGCAAATCAAAGAGCTTGGCAGCGCAAACATGAAAACTGTTGGCAAAGCGATAAAACCGAGCAAACAAGAAATTGACATGAACCCTCGTTCGCGCAGTTCTGTGCTAAGAATTGCTGAAAAGCTTTAATTATTATGACGAAACCCACTCCCAACCTTGCTAAGTTGATCGCCACGGATTTAATTACCGTTGGTCGCTGGTCATTACTATTGTTGCTATTGATCATGGCATCAGCAATGGGAGTGGTATTTGCTACCCACCATGCGCGTCAAGCGATCACTGAAAAAGATCACACTCTGGTTGAGCGCGAGCGATTAGATAGCGAATGGCGCAACCTGATGTTGGAAGAAACCGCCTTAGCAGAACACAGTCGAGTGCAAGATCTTGCGAAAAAGGATCTTGAAATGAAACGACCTGACGGCGATAAAGAAGTGGTTATCACGCTAAAATGATAAGAAAGAAAACCAACGCTAAACAAGGAAATAAGCGTAAGTCTTCTGCGAAACCCAAAGCCGCAGTAAACGACACCAAAACCGCACCGAAAGCAGCGAAAGTAGAAGTAGAGCCATCATTTTTGATTCGCTGGCGCTTCCATTTATTGCTGTTTTTTGTTTTCTGCGCCTTTGCGCTTCTTGTCGCTCGTGTGGCCTACATTCAAATCATCGAGCCGGATAATCTCATTAAGCAGGGCGATCTACGTTCGATTCGTGTTAAGTCTATCCCGTCTGCACGAGGCATTATTTCTGATCGCAATGGTGAACCTTTAGCGGTGAGTGTGCCTGTTGAAGCGGTTTGGGCCGATCCAGCCACCATTTTTAAAGAAAATGCGCTAAGTCAGAAACAAAACTGGTATGCCTTAGCAGATGTGTTAGGTGTGGAGCGCCAAGGCCTGATTGACAAAATCAAGCGCAACGAAAAGCGTCGCTTTATTTACCTGCAGCGCCAGGTGAGCCCAGCGATGGCAAACTACATTCGTGAACTGAAGCTACCAGGTATTGGTCTTAAGTCGGAGTCTCGTCGTTATTACCCGGCTGGTGAAGTCAGTGCGCACCTTGTCGGTGTGACAGGCATTGATGGTCATGGCCTAGAGGGGGTTGAGCGCAGTTACGATGAATGGCTAACCGGTGAAGAAGGTAAAAAGACCATTCGTAAAGACCGCTACGGCCGTGTCGTTGAAAACATCGCTTGGCAAGACAAACAAGAAGGCAAGTCGTTGCAGCTGACCATTGACCAGCGTTTGCAGGCTATCGCTTACCGAGCCATCAAACAGGCGGTTGCCGATCACCGTGCAACCTCTGGCTCCGTGGTGATGCTGGATGTAAAAACGGGTGCCGTTTTGGCGATGGTTAATGCTCCGTCATACAACCCAAATAACCGCACGGATTGGCAAAGTTATAAGATGCGTAACCGTGTGATCACGGACTCAATGGAGCCCGGCTCGACCATTAAGCCTTTCGTTATTTTAGCCGCCTTAGAAAATGGAGTGGCGGATAAAGATACTATCGTTGATACCGGTAATGGCGTGCTTCGATTGGGCGGTAGCCGAGTCAGGGACGTTTCGTGGGTAGGCAAAGCTAGTCTGTCTATGATTCTGAAAAAATCGAGTAACATCGGTGTGACCAAACTTGTGATGCAAATGCCTGTTGAGGCGCTGCTTGGCTTGTACAGTTCGGTGGGTTTTGGGGAACTTTCTGGTTTGAACTTAGTTGGCGAAGTGACTGGTATCTTCCCAACTCGAACGCGTTGGTCTCCCATTGAACGTGCAACCATTGCGTTTGGTTATGGTCTGTCTATCACGCCGATTCAGCTTGCACATGCGTATGCAACGTTAGGGAACCTTGGCAAGTACGAGCCGATTCATATTATCGAGAGTAATGACCGTGATATGTCTCGTCAGGTAGTAAGCAAGGAAAATGCGCGTCTTGTGCTTGATATGCTTGAGACCGTAACTCAAAAAGGCGGTTCGGCTCGTCGTGCAGCCGTTCCGGGGTATCGAGTTGGTGCTAAAACGGGTACGTCTCGAAAAGCATCGGCGGGTGGTTATAGTGATGAATACATCACTTATACCGCAGGTCTAGCACCAGTGAGCGACCCACGAATTGCGTTGGTGGTAATTGTGAATGAACCGCAAGGTGATGATTACTACGGTGGTTCGGTCGCGTCCCCTGTCTTTTCTGAAATTATGAAAGGTGCACTGCAAATCCTGAACGTCGCACCTGATGAAAACAAATTCCAGCAGTAGGCGATGTAGCCTGCTGCAAAGCACTTTAAGAAAACCTGAGCCAAAGCTCGGAGAACAATTATGACTAAAGCCATCAGTATGGACGCGCTGCTTTCCCCTTGGGTGGATTGCCCTAGTTTGGCGTCCGTTCTCGTTTCAGAACTAGAACTTGATAGTCGCAAAGTTCAACCAGGTACAACTTTTGTCGCTCTTGTCGGCCATGTGGTAGATGGACGTAAGTTCATTGCCTCTGCGATTGAAAAAGGCGCCAATGCGGTGATTGCCCAGGCTTGTGATGTGAAAGCGCATGGCACAATCGACATCATCGATGATATTCCGGTGGTTTATCTCGATGCGCTTGATAAATGTTTATCTGAAATTGCCGGCCAGTTGTACACCTATCCTGATATGAAGTTGATTGGTGTGACAGGTACAAACGGTAAAACTACCATCACCCAGCTTATCGCGCAGTGGATTGGATTAGTTGGCTCAAAAGCAGCAGTGATGGGCACCACAGGTAATGGTTTCTTAGATGATTTAAAAGAAGCGGCGAACACCACAGGAAACGCGGTGGAAATCCAGCATACGCTTGCTGCTTTGGCCGAACACCAAGCGCAATATACGGCGTTAGAAGTGTCTTCTCATGGCTTGATCCAAGGCCGCGTTAAATCCCTTTCCTTTGCTGCTGGCGTATTTACCAACTTGAGCCGAGACCATCTTGATTATCACGGTACGATGGAAGAGTACGCCAACGCCAAACTAACGCTGTTTACCCAGCATCAATGTGATCAAGCAATCATCAATGTTGATGACGAAGTTGGCGCTGCGTGGGCGAAACAACTGACGAATGCGATTGCCGTTTCTCTTGCTCCTACAACTGAGTTTGAACACGCGCTGTGGGCGAGCCAAGTGGCTTATGCTGAATCCGGTATTACGATTCGTTTTGATGGTCAGTTTGGCGAAGGTACGCTGCATGCGCCGTTGATTGGTGAATTCAACGCAGCCAACTTAATGCTGGCATTTGCGACCTTATTGAGCCTTGGTTTTGATAAGAGCGATTTGCTAGCGACGGCTGCTCAATTGCAGCCGGTGTTAGGCCGAATGGAGCTATTCCAAGCTGAGAATCGCGCCAAAGTTGTGGTCGATTACGCTCACACGCCTGATGCGCTTGAAAAAGCGTTGCAAGCACTGCGCGTGCATTGTGACGGACAGCTTTGGGCTATTTTCGGTTGTGGTGGCGATCGCGATGCGGGTAAGCGTCCGATGATGGCAGAAATCGCTGAGCGTTTGGGTGACAAAGTCGTCTTGACCGATGATAACCCGCGCAGTGAAGACCCTGTATTCATCGTCAAAGATATGCTTGCTGGCCTATCCAAACCAGCAGAAGCGATTGTCCAGCATGATCGCTTTAAAGCGCTTTCTTACGCGTTAGAAAACGCTGCGCCTCAAGACATTATCTTGCTGGCAGGTAAGGGCCACGAAGACTACCAAATTCGTAACGGCGAAACGATTCATTATTCCGACCGCGAATCCGCAATGCAGCTTTTAGGATTGTCCTCATGATCAAGGTTACTTTATCTCAAATTGCAGAAATCACTGGCGGAGCGTTATTCGGTAACGATCTGACTATCGACGCAGTGTCCACTGACACGCGAACGATCGACAATGGTGCGCTGTTTGTTGCGCTTGTCGGTGAACGATTCGATGCTCATAATTTTTGTCAGCAAGCATTTGAAGCGGGGGCTGGTGCTTTATTGGTTGAAAAGCGTCTTGATGTGAATGCGCCGCAAGTCGTGGTATCGGATACCAAAATCGCACTGGGCGAGTTAGCTTCTTGGGTGCACCATTCTTGCCAAACGCCTACCGTTGCAATAACTGGCAGCTGTGGAAAGACCACGGTGAAAGAGATGGTTGCCAGCATTCTTCAGCAAAAAGGCAACGTGTTGTTCACGGCAGGTAACTTCAATAATGATATTGGTGTTCCGCTGACCTTGCTTCGTTCTCAGCAAGATGACGATTACGCGGTGATTGAGCTAGGCGCAAACCATATTGGTGAAATTGCTTACACTACGCAGCTTGTGAAACCGGATATCGCGCTGGTAAACAATGTTGCGGCGGCGCATTTGGAAGGCTTTGGTTCTATTGAGGGGGTAAAGCAAGCCAAAGGTGAAATCTATCAAGGGTTACAGGCTGGTGGCATTGCCATCGTCAATCTCGATAGTAACGGTGACGCGCTGTGGCAATCGGTTCTTGCAGATAAAAAAGTGATCACTTTCTCGCATAATAATTCGCAAGCGGACTTTTACGCATCGAACGTGACAATGAATGAGGAAGGTAAAGCGAGCTTTACTTTGCATATTTCATCAGATTCGCGAGAAATTGAACTGTCACTTGGTATTATTGGTCAACATAACGTTGCAAATGCTATTGCGGCCTCAATCATTGCGCTACACATGGGGGCAACCGTTGAAGAGATTCAGTTTGGTCTTTTAAACCTTAACAAAGTAAAAGGCCGAGTGGATGTGGAGCAACTCAGCTCGACGCTCAAGCTGATCGATGACAGCTACAATGCAAGCGTACCTGCGATGAAAGCGGCGGTTGATTTGCTTGGGGCGTTTCGCGGTCAGCGCTGGTTGATTTTAGGCAATATGGCGGAATTGGGTGAGGAAAGTCTTGCACTTCACCGTCAAGTCGGGGAACATGCTGCCCCACAAAAATTTGAACATGTTCTCACATATGGTGCAGACGCAAAGATCATTAGCGAGCTTTGCCATGGCATTCACTTTGAGACACATCAAGAGATGATTGACTACATCAAGCAGCATCTAGACCAAACCGTTTCTGACCAACACACTATTTTGGTTAAAGGCGCGAACGGTGCACGTATGTTTGAAGTCGCTGCTGCTTTGAAGGAGTATTTTTAATGATTATTTGGCTTGCCGAGCTGCTACAGCCATACCTGTCTTTTTTCCGATTGTTTGAATATCTGTCTTTTCGAGCAATTCTCAGTGTACTTACTGCCCTAGGTCTTTCTCTTTGGATGGGACCTATCATGATCAAGCGTTTGCAAATGCTTCAAATTGGTCAGGTCGTACGTAACGAAGGCCCTGAATCTCACTTTAGCAAGCGTGGTACTCCTACTATGGGCGGTATCATGATTTTGGCGGCTATTTCGATCACGATTCTATTGTGGACTGATTTATCCAACCCTTATGTTTGGGCGGTACTGACGGTGTTGCTAGGTTATGGCGCTGTTGGCTTTGTCGATGATTATCGTAAAGTGGTGCGTAAAAACACCGATGGTTTGATCGCGCGTTGGAAGTATTTCTGGCAGTCTTTGATCGCATTTGTTGTGGCATTTGCTCTATACGCTTATGGTAAAGACACAGCAGCGACGCAGCTTGTCGTACCATTCTTTAAAGATGTGATGCCACAGCTTGGTCTGATGTACATCATTCTGACTTACTTCGTGATTGTTGGCACCAGTAATGCGGTAAACCTCACTGATGGTTTAGATGGTTTGGCTATCATGCCGACGGTACTGGTTGCTGCAGGCTTTGCCGTTATCGCTTGGGCGACTGGTAACGTTAACTTTTCTGAATATCTGCACATCCCATATCTACCGCACGCCTCTGAGCTTGTTGTGGTATGTACGGCGATTGTGGGCGCGGGTCTTGGATTCTTATGGTTCAACACCTATCCAGCACAAGTATTTATGGGTGACGTAGGCTCTCTTGCGCTAGGTGGTGCACTAGGCACTATCGCTGTTTTGGTTCGTCAAGAATTGGTGCTGGTTATCATGGGGGGGGTGTTTGTAATGGAAACACTGTCTGTAATCCTCCAAGTCGGTTCATACAAGCTGCGCGGTCAACGCATTTTCCGCATGGCACCAATTCATCATCACTACGAATTAAAAGGTTGGCCAGAACCTCGTGTAATCGTGCGTTTCTGGATAATTTCTATGGTTCTTGTTCTGATTGGTCTTGCGACATTGAAAGTGCGTTAAAGGCACTTTCCAAGAACAAGCAATACAGTGTGATCACATATGGAACGTTGGCAAAACATACATAACGTTGTCGTCGTAGGGCTCGGTATTACCGGGCTCTCTGTCGTTAAACACCTCCGAAAAACTCAGCCGCAATTGACGGTTAAAGTTATTGATACGCGTGACAATCCGCCAGGCGCCGAGCGTCTGCCTGAACAGGTTGAACTACACCGTGGTGGTTGGAATACCCAGTGGCTTGCAGAGGCGGACTTGGTGGTGACCAACCCTGGTATTGCGTTAGCGACACCAGAGATACAAACGGTGCTAGCGAAAGGCACGCCTGTCGTGGGGGACATCGAGTTGTTTGCTTGGGCTGTGAATAAACCAGTGGTGGCCATCACTGGTTCAAACGGCAAGAGCACGGTGACAGATTTAACTGGTGTGATGGCAAAAGCGGCAGGATTGACGGTGGGTGTCGGCGGTAACATTGGCGTGCCTGCACTGGAGCTGCTTGAGCAAGATGCGGATTTGTATGTACTGGAACTTTCAAGTTTTCAGTTGGAAACGACGTCGAGTTTGAAACTCAAAGCGGCGGCATTTCTTAACCTTTCCGAAGATCATATGGATCGCTACGAAGGTATGGCAGATTATCGCGCTGCTAAGCTGCGTATTTTTGATCATGCAGAGTTAGCTGTAGTTAACCGTGATGATCAAGAGACGTACCCAGAGGTTGAGATGCCCGTGGTTACGTTTGGCAGCGATGAGCAAGCTTACGGCCTTGAAGTCGATGGTTCTCGCACATGGTTACTTGATCATTGTCAGCGCGTTATCGCCAGCGATGAATTGAAACTTGTCGGCAAACATAACTTAGCGAACGCTCTCGTCGTGTTGGCTCTGCTCAAAGCTGCAGGTGTTGATTACCACAACGCTTTGAATGCACTTAAAAATTACACTGGACTGACACACCGATGCCAGGTGGTTGCGGATAATCGTGGCGTAAAATGGGTGAATGACTCTAAAGCAACTAATATCGCAAGCACTATGGCTGCGCTATCAGGATTAGAGTCGACCGGTAAACTTTATCTGCTCGTTGGTGGTGTCGGTAAAGGCGCGGACTTCACGCCATTAAAACCGATCTTTGCAACGCTTAACCTACAACTGTGCTGTTTTGGTCTAGACGGTGATGATTTTATGCCACTACATGAGTCAGCAATCCGTTTCAACACCATGGAAGATGTGATTCAACAAATATCTTCGCAGTTAAAATCTGGTGATATGGTGATGCTGTCTCCCGCATGTGCTAGCTTTGATCAATTCGACAATTTTATGGCAAGAGGCGATGCATTTGCTGTTCTTGCTCAGAAATATGCATAACTAAAGGTTACTCGTTTCGTGGGTTTAAGTAACGTTAAACACAACATTGGTAATTGGCTTAAACATCCAGCGCCAGAAGCGTTGTTTGATCGCCAGTTGGTGTGGATTGCGTTGGGTTTGATGTTGACTGGTTTGATTATGGTGACCTCTGCGTCTTTCCCAATCAGCTCACGATTGACCGATCAGCCGTTCCACTTCATGTTCCGTCATGCCACCTTCTTAGTGTTGGCGATCGGGACCTCTGCGGTGATACTTCAAGTACCTTTAGAGCAATGGTTTAAGAAAAGTCATTACTTGCTTTGGGTCTCCTTCGCACTGCTGATTGTGGTACTTCTTGCCGGTAAGTCAGTAAACGGCGCCTCTCGTTGGATTCCGCTTGGTCTGTTCAACTTACAGCCTGCCGAAGTTGCGAAGCTATCGCTGTTCATCTTCATGTCCGGTTATTTAGTCCGTAAGCAAGATGAAGTGCGCCAGACCTTCTTTGGCGGCTTTATGAAGCCAATCATGGTGTTTGCTTTCTTCGCCGTCTTGTTACTTGGTCAGCCGGACTTGGGTACCGTCGTTGTAATGCTGGTTACTCTGTTTGGCATGTTATTTATCGCGGGCGCGAAGCTAACCCAGTTCCTGGCCCTGATGATTGCAGGTATTGGCGCTGTCGTCGGTTTGATCTTGGTAGAACCGTACCGTATGCGCCGTGTTACTTCGTTTCTTGACCCATGGGAAGATCCGTTCGGTAGCGGCTATCAGTTGACTCAATCTTTGATGGCGTTTGGGCGCGGAGAATGGTTTGGTCAAGGGTTAGGGAACTCAATTCAAAAACTGGAATATTTACCAGAAGCGCACACCGACTTTGTATTTGCGGTATTGGCTGAAGAGCTTGGTTTCGTCGGTGTTGTTTTAGTGCTGATGTTGATTTTTAGCTTGGTACTTAAAGCTGTGTATATCGGCAAACGTGCTTTTGAAGAAGGCGAGATGTTTGGTGGTTACTTAGCGTTTGGTATTGGTATTTGGTTTGCGTTTCAAACCATGGTCAATGTGGGCGCAGCCGCTGGTATTGTTCCAACCAAAGGTTTGACGCTTCCACTAATCAGTTATGGTGGTTCCAGTCTGATTATTATGTCCGTTGCAGTGTCCATATTGCTGCGTATCGATCACGAATGCCGCTTGAAACGCGCGCAACAACAATCAGAACAACAGACGAATGAAACAGAATAAACGTTTGATGGTGATGGCTGGTGGTACCGGCGGTCACGTATTCCCAGGTTTGGCAGTTGCAAAGCAGCTTCAAGAACAAGGTTGGGAGATCCGTTGGTTAGGCACAGCGGATCGAATGGAAGCCGATTTGGTGCCAAAGCATGGTATTGAGATCGACTTTATCAAAGTAAAAGGTCTGCGAGGCCAAGGCGTTAAACGTCTTTTAGCTGCCCCTTTTCAAATTATTAATGCCATCATGCAAGCGCGAGCGCACATGAAGCGCTGGCAGCCGGATGCCGTTTTAGGTATGGGCGGCTATGTGAGTGGTCCGGGTGGTATCGCGGCTTGGTTAAGCGGTATCCCGGTTGTTCTACACGAACAAAACGCGGTTGCAGGTTTAACAAATCAATGGCTATCAAAGATCGCTAAGAAAGTCTTTCAAGCGTTTCCCGGCGCATTTCCTTCTGCGGCGGTTGTCGGTAACCCAGTACGTGAAGATGTGACTCAACTTGAAGAGCCGTCAGTACGTATGCAAGATCGCCAGGATCCTATTCGAATCTTGGTGATGGGCGGAAGCCAGGGTGCGCGTATTCTTAATCAAACATTGCCAGCGGTGATGGCAAACTTGGGACAAGACTACTGTATTCGTCATCAAGCAGGTAAAGGCGCAGCGCAAGAAGTGCAAGCCGCTTATCAAGCGAACAATGTTGCTAATGCAGAAGTGACCGAGTTTATTGATGATGTTGCACAAGCGTATGCGTGGGCAGATCTGCTAGTGTGCCGTTCTGGCGCATTGACGGTATCTGAAGTCTCAGCAGCAGGTGTAGGCGCGATTTTTATCCCGTTCATGCATAAAGACCGTCAACAGGCACTGAATGCCGACCACTTAGTGGAATGCGGTGCTGCGAAGATGATTGAACAACCTGATTTAACCGTGGAGTCTTTGACTCAACAGATCCAACAATTGGATCGCCAAGCTTTACTTTCAATGGCTCAAAAGGCACGCAGTGCCGCAAAATTAGATGCTGACAAAGTTGTCGCACAAGCCATTGTCGCTTTGACCGAAAAGCGTTAACGAATTATTGAGAATCGAATTAATGACTATCCAACATACACAAGACTTAGCTCAGATTCGCGCGATGGTACCAGAAATGCGTCGCGTGAAATGCATCCACTTCATCGGTATCGGTGGTGCGGGCATGAGCGGCATTGCTGAAGTTCTTCTAAACGAAGGTTATGAAATCACGGGTTCAGACTTGTCTGAAAACCCAGTAACCGAGCGCTTAGTGTCGAAAGGGGCAACCGTATTTATTGGTCACCAAGCAAGTAATGTCGAAAAGGCTAGTGTGGTAGTCGTTTCCACCGCGATTAACGAAGAAAACCCTGAAGTCATGGCGGCTCGTGAATTGCGTATTCCTATTGTTCGCCGAGCAGAAATGCTGGCTGAACTGATGCGATTCCGTCATGGTATCGCTGTTGCGGGTACACATGGTAAAACCACCACCACAGCACTAGTCACACAAATCTATTCCGAAGCAGGCCTTGATCCAACGTTTGTAAACGGCGGTCTAGTAAAGAGCGCGGGCACAAATGCGCGCTTGGGCTCTAGCCGTATTCTGATTGCAGAAGCGGATGAGAGCGACGCTTCTTTCTTGCACCTGCAACCTATGGTAAGCATTGTTACCAACATTGAAGCTGACCACATGGATACCTACGGTGGTGACTTCGAAACGTTGAAACAAACCTTCATTGATTTTCTTCACAACCTGCCGTTTTATGGCCAAGCCATTGTCTGTATCGATGATCCAGTGATTCGTGAGTTGATTCCGCGTATTAGCCGTCAAGTGATCACCTACGGCTTTTCTGACGATGCGGACGTACGTATCGAAAATTATCATCAAGAAGGTCAGCAAGGTAAATTTACAGTAGTACGTAAAGGTCGAGCTAACCTCGATATCACGCTAAACATTCCAGGCCGTCACAATGCGTTGAACGCATCAGCAGCAATAGCGGTCGCAACGGAAGACGACATTGAAGATGACGCGATTCTAAAAGCGATGGCGGGCACTCAAGGTACTGGCCGTCGTTTTGATCACCTTGGTGAGTTTGATACAGGTAACGGTCATGCGATGTTAGTCGATGATTACGGTCATCACCCAACGGAAGTTGACGTCACCATTAATGCAGCACGCAGTGGTTGGCAAGATAAGCGATTGGTTATGATTTTCCAACCACATCGTTACAGTCGCACTCGTGACCTTTACGATGATTTTGCAAACGTGCTTGAGCAGGTTGATGTATTGATCATGCTTGACGTGTATGCCGCGGGTGAAAAACCGATTGCCGGCGCGGATGGACGCTCTTTGTGCCGTACGATTCGCAGCCGAGGTAAAGTAGATCCGATTTTTGTTCCAGAAATCGAGCAATTACCATCAGTTTTGGCTAACGTTATACAAGACGGCGACCTAATTTTAACGCAAGGTGCTGGTGATGTTGGTAAAGTTGCCAAACAGCTGGCTAATCTTGAGTTAAATATAAACAAGATGCTTGGATAAGTCAGAGTGATGACGCAAAGGACAGATAAGACTCAGATCTCGATTTTGCGTCAAGATCGTTGTGATTTATTGTTATCAGTGTTTGATAGTTTACAAGAGCTCAGTATAATCCCAAGGTTAAAGTCAATACTTTTGCCGATACGATATTATGCGGTGAAAAGTACACGACAAAAGTCAGGAAACGAAGACGTTGTTGAATATTGCACTTAATGAAGAGCGACTAAACACGGACAATAACCGTGGTCGCCAAGATAAAATCTTGGGTGCGCTATTTTTCGTTGTGGTTGTGACCTTAATTAGTTCTGTTTTGTACTCGGCGATCAGTTGGATGTGGGATGACCAAAGGTTACCTCTCTCCAAAATAGTGCTTCAAGGTAAATTGGAGTACGTCAAAGCTGACGATGTTCAGGCTGCATTTAGTCGAATAGATCACATCGGTACATTCATGTCTCAGGATATTGATGTATTACAGCAAAGTGTTGAAGCATTGCCGTGGGTTGCTCATGCAGCGATTCGCAAGCAGTGGCCCGATACAGTAAAAGTTTTCTTAACAGAGCATCAACCCGAAGCCATTTGGAATGGCAACGAACTGTTAGATAAAAACGGTTTGGTTTTCGATGGTGATGTTGCTTTGTTAAAGGACGAGAAAGTTAAGTTGTATGGACCCAAAGACACTGGCCCGGAAGTGTTACAAACTTACCGCGAACTGAGTCCTAAGTTTCAACAATTGGGTTTAGCGATATCGTCTCTGGTGTTAAACGAGCGACGAGCTTGGCAAATCATCCTAGATAACGGTATTCGATTAGAGCTTGGTAAAGAGTCTCTTCTTGAGCGTATAGAGCGTTTTTTTTCGCTCTATAACAAGCTTGGCAGTGACACGCAACGAATCAGTTATATCGATCTCAGGTACGATACAGGAGCCGCAGTCGGTTGGTTTCCTGAAGAAGAGTTAGAAGAGAGTACAGATGACTAAGGCCGCAGATGACAACATTATTGTTGGTCTTGATATAGGCACTGCAACCGTATCAGCTCTAGTGGGTGAGATTCTACCTGATGGCCAAATTAATATTATTGGTGCGGGTAGTAGCCCTTCGCGTGGCATGGATAAAGGTGGCGTGAATGACTTGGAGTCGGTTGTAAAATCAGTACAACGTGCAATTGATCAAGCTGAGCTAATGGCCGAGTGCCAAATCAGCCGAGTCTTCATTTCGTTGTCTGGTAAGCATATCGCAAGCCGAATTGAAAAAGGCATGGGTACCATATCAGACGAGGAAGTTTCTCAAGAAGATATGGACAGAGCGATCCATACCGCGAAATCAATTAAAATCGGTGATGAACAGCGAATCCTTCACGTGATTCCTCAAGAGTTCACCATCGACTATCAAGAAGGGATCAAAAACCCTCTTGGTTTATCAGGGGTAAGAATGGAAGTCAGTGTCCATCTTATCTCGTGTCATAATGACATGGCACGCAATATTATTAAGGCAGTAGAGCGCTGCGGCCTTAAAGTAGAGCAACTTGTGTTTTCAGGGCTTGCTGCAAGTAATGCGGTAATCACCGAGGATGAAAGAGAGCTCGGAGTTTGTGTGGTAGATATTGGCGCCGGCACGATGGATGTGGCTATCTGGACTGGTGGTGCGTTACGTCACACAGAAGTATTTTCGTACGCAGGAAATGCTGTAACGAGCGATATTGCTTTTGCTTTTGGTACGCCAGTGAGCGATGCTGAAGAAATAAAAGTCAAATATGGCTGTGCTTTGAGTGAACTGGTCAGTAAGGATGACACGGTTAATGTCCCAAGCGTAGGAGGACGTCCTTCACGTAGTCTACAGCGTCAGACTTTATCTGAAGTGATTGAGCCACGATACTCTGAGCTTATGGGATTAGTTAACCAAACTATCGACTCTGTACAAGCGAAACTGCGCGAAGAGGGCATTAAGCACCATCTTGCTGCGGGTGTAGTTCTAACCGGCGGTGCTGCGCAAATTGACGGAGTAGTAGAATGTGCGGAGCGCGTATTCCGCAATCAAGTAAGGGTCGGCAAACCGCTCGAAGTCAGCGGACTAACTGACTATGTAAAAGAGCCGTACCATTCTACGGCAGTTGGATTACTTCATTACGCAAGAGACATGCAGTCTAGCGACGATAGCGATTACAATGAACCTAAACGCTCATCTGTTACTGGCTTTTTCGATAAATTGCGTAATTGGATACAAAAAGAGTTTTAACCTGAGTTGCAGGATAAACGGAGACAACACATGTTTGAACCGATGATGGAAATGTCTGACGATGCAGTAATCAAGGTCGTTGGAGTTGGTGGCGGCGGTGGAACACATGGTGCGTGAATCCATCGAAGGTGTGGAATTCATCAGCGTCAACACTGATGCGCAAGCACTTCGTAAGACAAGCGTTGGCAATGTCATTCAGATTGGTGGTGATATCACTAAAGGTCTGGGTGCAGGTGCGAATCCACAAGTTGGCCGTGAGGCAGCTCTCGAAGACAGAGATAGAATTAAAGATTCCCTAACTGGTGCCGATATGGTGTTTATCGCAGCTGGTATGGGCGGTGGTACAGGTACTGGTGCAGCACCTGTTATTGCTGAAGTGGCGAAAGAGCTAGGTATTCTGACTGTAGCGGTTGTAACAAAACCGTTCAGCTTTGAAGGCAAAAAGCGTTTAGCGTTTGCTGAGCAAGGCATCGATGAGTTATCTAAGCACGTTGACTCGTTAATTACGATTCCAAACGAGAAGCTACTTAAAGTTCTTGGTCGTGGCGTAACATTGCTTGAAGCATTTGCGAGTGCGAATGACGTTCTTAAGAATGCAGTTCAAGGTATCGCCGAGCTAATCACTCGCCCTGGTATGATCAACGTCGACTTTGCAGACGTACGTACAGTGATGTCTGAAATGGGTCACGCGATGATGGGTAGTGGTATTGCGAAAGGTGAAGACCGAGCTGAAGAAGCGGCTGAGATGGCAATTTCTAGCCCACTTCTAGAAGATATCGATCTTGCTGGTGCTCGCGGTGTTCTTGTTAACATCACTGCTGGTCTGGACATGCGTCTTGATGAGTTTGAGACAGTTGGTAACACAGTGAAGGCATTTGCATCTGACAATGCGACCGTGGTTATCGGTACTTCTCTAGACCCAGATATGACAGATGAAATCCGTGTGACTGTAGTTGCGACAGGTATTGGCAATGAAAGAAAGCCAGATATCACGCTAGTCGCTGGTGGTAAAGCAAAAGTAGCTTCGGCTCCTCAAGCTCAGCCACAACAAGTTGCGGCAACGCAAGCTGAAGAAAAGCCGGCACAAACTTTGCAAAATCAAGTGCAAGAGAAGCCACAGGTAACTCCTCAGCCGACAAACACAGTTTCTTCTTCTCCTGCCGCGGGCCAAAGCTCAGCAGCACCAAAGCAAGAGAAAGAAAGCGGTTACTTAGATATCCCGGCATTTTTACGTCGTCAGGCTGATTAATCTTTAACCCATAAATTTGACATGGCTCAAAATTATGGTAGCATTCACGGTCGACGTTACAGACGACCGTGTTTTGTAGCATATTTTAGAGAGGCAAGCAGATGATCAGACAACGTACTCTGAAAGAAATAGTGAAAACTACTGGTGTGGGTCTCCACTCTGGTCGTAAAGTCACGCTTACTCTGCGCCCGGCTGCTGCAAACACAGGTATTATTTACCGTCGTACAGATGTAAATCCACCTGTAGATTTTCCAGCTGATCCAGCTTCTGTTCGTGACACTATGCTTTGTACTGCGTTAGTGAACGACGAAGGTGTGCGTATTTCAACGGTTGAACACTTGAACGCTGCACTTGCAGGTATGGGCATCGACAACATTATTGTTGAAGTTGACGCACCTGAAATCCCAATTATGGATGGTAGCGCAAGCCCGTTCGTTTACCTGCTTCAGCAAGCGGGTATCGAAATGCAAAACGTCCCTAAGCGTTTTATCCGCATTAAAAAGCCAGTTCGTTTTGAAGATGGCGATAAGTGGGCAGAATTTGTCCCATTTAACGGCTTCCGTATGGACTTCGAAATTGACTTTAACCACCCTGCGATTGAATCAGACGAGCAGCGCCTGCTGTTTGATTTCTCATCTCAAGGTTTCGTTCGCGAAATTTCTCGTGCACGTACGTTTGGCTTTATGCGTGATATCGAGTACCTACAATCTCAAAACCTAGTTTTGGGTGGTAGTTTCGATAATGCTATCGTATTGGACGATTACCGAATTCTGAACGAAGAAGGTCTGCGCTTTGAGAACGAGTTTGTTACTCACAAGGTGTTAGATGCAATTGGCGATCTTTACATGTGTGGTCATCCAATTATTGGTGAATTCCGTGCTTATAAATCAGGTCACGGTTTAAACAACCAACTTCTACGCGCAGTATTGGCGGATCAAGAAGCATGGGAATGGACAACTTTCGAAGAAGAAGTCGGTTCTCCAGTCGCTTTTGCAGAGCCAAACATGGTGCTAGCATAAGTTAGTCAAAGAATATTAAAAACCAGGTTTCGACCTGGTTTTTTTCTATCTAAATTTTACCGAACTTGATGATGGTGGATGGTTATTGGCTAGATTTTTCTGCCATATCTGCGAGCCTTTTTAGTCGCTCTTGGATTTTTGGTGGGGCCATATCAGCGATGGTCATCAGTGATTGAGCTGCTGACTCAGTGAGTGGCGGGCGTTTTGGCCTATCGTCTTTCTCGTATCGATTACGATAAAGTGAAGGGTTGATCCGAACGTCGACACTTATCAATTTTGCATAACCTTGTGTGCGCAGTTTGTTTAAGATCATTAGACGATCGTAGTCGATCTTCATTTTGATGGCCGCGCTAGATACGTCTATCAGAAGATGGCCATTGCGAATATTTGCAACTCGGCAATGATCTGCCGTCCCTTTTGGTAAAATTGTTTGTAGAGCTTGGTTAAGCTGCAAGATTTCTCCGGCATGTTCTTGAATTTGCTTAAATTGAGACTCAGCAATTACATCCTCTGTCGAGGTTGGTCGATGATCACGCATAGGTAAAATCTAATTTTGTTGAGATATGACTATTCTAGAGCAGCTTTCTCACTAGGTATAGTTTACATTAACGTCTTTAGCCTCAGTTTTACAATGGAGATGGATTGAACGTGGTAAAGTCCTGTTTTTGCCAAGTTTCGTCGTGTAGCAGCTAATAATATTGGCTAATCCATCACCACTTTACCTAAAAATTTCAGAGTGCTTCAAACAAATACGTCTATTTATGGTTGTATCGATGAAAAATCCTTACACTAAGCCACATTGTTTCGAAACTTAGCCTTGAAATATGAATGTTTGAACTCAATATCTTTGATAAATGATTTATCTCAGTATTCTTAGTTCCAAACTGGCAGAGACTGAAGGCATTACGAGTAGATCGGGAACGGTCTGATTAAAGAGAGATTCACGAAAAATGATAACTAAGCTACTGACAAAAGTAATTGGCAGTCGCAACGACCGAACACTGCGCCGCCTTAGAAAAATTGTAAAAGAGATCAATAACTACGAACCAACATTTGAAGCACTTTCAGATGAAGAGCTTAAAGCGAAAACTGTTGAGTTCCGTGAGCGCCTAGAGCAAGGCGAAACTCTTGATAAGCTACTTCCAGAAGCTTTTGCTACTGTTCGTGAAGCGTCTAAACGTGTATACGGTATGCGTCACTTCGACGTGCAGCTCATCGGCGGTATGGTGCTAAATGCAGGCCAAATCGCAGAGATGCGCACGGGTGAAGGTAAAACTTTAACGGCAACTCTTCCTGCTTACCTAAATGCACTTCCTGGTAAAGGCGTACACGTTGTTACGGTCAACGACTACCTCGCTAAACGTGATGCGGAGACAAACCGTCCGCTATTTGAATTCTTAGGTATGACGGTGGGTGTTAACGTGCCGAACATGCCTCCTCAAGCGAAAAAAGAAGCGTACCAAGCTGATATTCTATACGGAACAAACAACGAGTTTGGTTTCGATTACTTGCGCGACAACATGGCTTTCCGCAATGAAGACCGTGTTCAGCGCGAACGTTTCTTTGCTGTGGTAGATGAGGTGGACTCAATCCTTATCGATGAAGCTCGTACTCCTTTGATCATCTCTGGTCCAGCAGAAGACAGTTCAGAACTTTACACTCGAATCAACCTGCTTATCCCACACCTACAGAAGCAAGATAAAGAAGATTCTGAAGAGTATCGTGGCGATGGTCACTACACTGTTGATGAAAAATCAAAACAAGTTCACTTGACTGAAACGGGTCAAGAATACGTAGAAGAGCTATTGGTTAAAAATGGTTTGATGGAAGAAGGTGATACATTGTACTCACCAGCGAACATCAGCTTGCTTCACCACGTAAATGCTGCTCTACGAGCACATGTGCTGTTTGAGCGTAATGTGGATTACATCGTTAACGATGACGGCGAAGTTGTGATCGTTGATGAACACACTGGTCGTACAATGCCAGGTCGTCGTTGGTCAGAAGGTCTTCACCAAGCTGTCGAAGCGAAAGAAGGCGTTAAGATCCAAAACGAAAACCAAACGCTAGCCTCTATCACATTCCAGAATTACTTCCGTCTATACGAGAAACTGTCTGGTATGACTGGTACAGCGGATACTGAAGCGTTTGAGTTCCAATCTATTTATGGCTTGGAAACTGTTGTTATTCCAACCAACAAACCAATGATTCGTAACGATATGCCGGATGTGGTGTATCGTACCGAAGCGGAGAAGTTTGCTGCAATCATTGAAGATATCAAAGAGCGCGTTGCGAAAGGTCAGCCAACATTGGTTGGTACAGTATCGATTGAAAAATCAGAACTACTCTCCAACGCCTTGAAGAAAGCGAAGATCAAACACAACGTTTTGAACGCTAAGTTCCATGAGAAAGAAGCGGAAATCGTTGCTGAAGCGGGTATGCCAGGTGCGGTAACTATCGCAACAAACATGGCGGGTCGTGGTACAGATATCGTGCTAGGTGGTAGCTGGCAAGCAAAAGTTGAATCACTACAAGATCCAACGAAAGAGCAAATCGACGCAATCAAAGCTGAGTGGAAAAAAGTTCACGATCAAGTTTTAGATGCTGGTGGTCTGCACATCATCGGTACTGAGCGTCATGAATCTCGTCGTATCGATAACCAGTTACGTGGCCGTTCTGGTCGTCAAGGTGATGCGGGTTCATCTCGTTTCTACCTATCGATGGAAGACTCACTGCTGCGTATCTTCACTTCAGATCGTATGGCAAGCTTGATTCAAAGCGGTATGGAAGAAGGCGAAGCAATCGAATCTAAGATGTTGTCTCGTTCTATTGAAAAAGCACAACGCAAAGTGGAAGGTCGCAACTTCGACATCCGTAAACAGCTTCTTGAATACGATGACGTGGCGAACGATCAACGTAAAGTAGTTTACGAACTGCGTGATGAGCTCATGAACGTTGACGATATCAGCGACATGATTGAACAAAACCGTGAAGATGTGCTCACAGCGATCATCGACGAATACATTCCACCACAATCTCTAGAAGACATGTGGGATGTGGAAGGTCTTCAAGAACGTTTGAAAGCTGATTTCGATCTAGACGCGCCAATCAAGCAATGGCTTGAGGAAGACGACAAACTGTACGAAGAAGCGCTGCGCGAGAAGATTATCAGCCTAGCCGTTGAAGTATACAAAGCGAAAGAAGAAGTTGTGGGTGCACAAGTGCTTCGTAACTTCGAAAAATCAGTGATGCTTCAAACACTCGATACGCTTTGGAAAGAGCATCTGGCGGCGATGGATCATCTGCGTCAAGGTATCCACCTACGTGGCTACGCACAAAAGAACCCGAAACAAGAGTACAAACGTGAATCGTTTGAATTGTTTGAAGGTTTACTTGAAGCGCTGAAGACTGACGTTATTACTGTTCTGTCTCGTGTTCGCGTTCAACAGCAAGAAGAGGTTGAGCGTATGGAAGAGCAACGTCGTGCACAAGCAGAAGAAGCTGCTCGTCGTGCGCAGGCTCAGCATGCAGCTGCGGAAAATCAGTTGGCTGATGAAGACTCTGAGGGCTCAAATCAACCTGTTGTTCGTGATGAGCGTAAAGTAGGTCGAAACGAACCTTGTCCATGTGGTAGTGGCAAGAAATACAAGCAGTGTCACGGTCAGATCAATTAATCTAACTTGATAACTTAATAAGAAAGAGTCGCTTAGGCGGCTCTTTTTGTATCGATAGATCCTAGGTAAATATCCATGAAAAGAATTCACATTGTTGCAGCGATCATTTTCAATCAAGATAAGTCGCAAATCTTTATTACTAAACGTCCTGATGATAAACACAAAGGTGGTTTTTGGGAGTTTCCGGGCGGTAAAGTCGAGCTAGGAGAAACAGTTGAACAAGCGATGGTTCGTGAGCTTGAAGAGGAAGTGGGGATTCGAGTGATTGAACAAGCACCGTTTGAACACCTTGAATACGATTACCCAGATAAGTCACTAAAATTTGATTTTATTACCGTCTCTCAGTTCGAGAATGAACCTTATGGTCGAGAAGGTCAAGAAGGGCGCTGGGTCGCAGTTGGTGAATTAGTGGATTACACCTTCCCTGAAGCGAACGTGCCTATCTTACAACGTGTCGTAAAAGAGTTTGCTTAAGCCCAATGAACGTGCTTGTGGTTAACACAGTATGTTGTTAGTTTAAAAAGATTCAGCGAAACGAAAGAGAACGAGAAGCCTCGTTATCCAGAGAAGGAGAGAAAGCGCAATGGTTCGTATTGCAATCGCAGGAGCTGCTGGCCGTATGGGTCGCAACCTAGTCAAAGCCTCGCACATAAACCCAGATGCATCCGTAACGGCAGGTTCAGAACGTCCAGAATCTTCGCTCGTCGGTGTTGATATCGGTGAACTTTGTGGTGAAGGAAAGTTCGATGTTTTCCTGACCGATGACCTAGAGAAAGAGGTCGACAATTTTGATGTTGTTATCGACTTTACCGCTCCAGTAAGTACGTTAGCGAACTTAGAGTTATGTAAACAGCATGGGAAGTCTATCGTAATTGGTACCACTGGCTTTAGTGAAGAAGAGCGAGCACTGATTGATGCAGTTGCGAAGCACGTACCTGTTGTGATGGCTCCTAACTACTCTGTTGGTGTGAACCTAGTATTTAAGTTGCTTGAGAAAGCTGCAAAAGTAATGGGTGATTACTGCGATGTCGAGATTGTCGAAGCTCATCACCGCCATAAAGTTGATGCTCCGTCAGGTACTGCGATTGGTATGGGTGAGGCGATTGCTGGTGCTATGGGCAACAAGTTAAGTGATGTTGCGGTGTATGCGCGTGAAGGCATTACTGGTGAGCGTACTAAAGATGAAATCGGTTTTGCAACCATTCGTGCAGGTGACATTGTCGGCGAGCACACAGCAATGTTTGCTGATATTGGTGAGCGAGTCGAAATAACGCACAAAGCGACGGACCGCATGACTTTTGCTAATGGTGCCGTGAAGGCTGCTGTGTGGCTACATTCCAAGCCGGCGGGCTTTTATACCATGACCGATGTGCTTGGTTTGAATGAGCTTTAAATACATAATTATTCGCCGGCGTAAGCCGGCTTTTTTGTATTTGAAGAAAGTTATGTAAATAAAATGAGTATTGTAGAGCGTCAGTTTTGAACTTGTTTGTGTGTATTTTTGCTGGCTTGGTTGCTTTATTTGTCTTAACTGCTTAAAAGTTGATGTTGTTTTGTTGTGATTAACGTTTGCGTGAAAATCTCATAAAAATTTGTGATCTATAAAAAGTTCAAATTTGTAAAATCTAAAAAAAGAACCATCTTCAAAGTTTGCAGGTGGTGGAAACTTGTGTTTTTGGGGCTTATTGCTAGTAAATGCTATTACTCTTTAGAAAAAGATAATTTATTTTTCATTGTGTGTTGACAGGTTTGCAGTCCATCTTTAGAATACCGCCAATTTGTCTGAAATACCTATTTATGTAGATTTTATAGGTAAAGGAAGGCATGATTGCAGTTTGATTTATTTTTTTTGCATTTTTATTCTGGAGGTTGTCTTGAGTAAATTAGCACTGTTAGTCCTAGAAGATGGGACAGTGTTCCGCGGAGTGTCCATTGGGGCAGATGGCGTTTCCGTCGGTGAAGTCGTTTTCAATACCTCGATGACGGGGTATCAAGAAATCCTCACTGATCCTTCCTATTCTCAGCAAATCGTTACTCTTACTTACCCTCACATTGGCAATACCGGAACCAATTCCGAAGACGAAGAATCCTCTTCCATTCATGCGCAAGGCCTTGTGATTCGCGATCTCCCTCTTATCGCTTCTAACTTCCGTAATGAACAATCCCTTTCTGATTATCTTAAGTCGCAAAACATCGTCGGCATCGCAGACATCGACACGCGTAAGTTAACTCGTATCCTGCGTGAAAAAGGTGCTCAAAACGGTTGTATCGTAGCTGGTAACAATCTAGACGAAGCTTTGGCGCTAGCGAAAGCAAAAGAATTTCCTGGTTTGAAAGGTATGGATCTTGCGAAAGAGGTTACAACAAAAGAAGCGTATCAATGGAAACAAGGTTCGTGGACGCTTGAGAGTGGACTTCCAGAAGCGAAAGACGACAGCGAGTTGCCATACCATGTTGTTGCTTACGACTTCGGCGCAAAACGCAACATCTTACGAATGTTGGTTGACCGCGGCTGCCGCCTAACGGTTGTTCCTGCAGAAACTTCTGCTGAAGAAGTTTTGGCTCTGAATCCAGATGGCGTGTTCCTATCGAACGGTCCTGGTGACCCAGAGCCTTGTACTTACGCGATTGAAGCGACCAAAGTGTTCCTAGAAAAAGGCCTACCAATTTTTGGTATCTGTCTAGGTCACCAAATTCTGGCGCTTGCGTCGGGTGCGCAAACGGTGAAAATGAAGTTTGGTCACCACGGTGCGAACCACCCAGTAAAAGATTTAGAGCGTAACGTTGTGATGATCACTTCGCAAAACCACGGCTTTGCGGCAGATGAAGCAACATTACCGGAAAACTTACGTGCGACTCACGTATCACTATTTGACGGTTCTCTACAAGGTATTCACCGCACAGACAAGCCAGCATTTAGTTTCCAAGGTCACCCAGAAGCAAGCCCAGGTCCACACGACGCGGCACCGCTATTTGACCACTTTATCGAACTCATCAAAAAACACAGCGCTTAATTCGGAGTAGTAGATAATGCCAAAACGTACTGACATTCAAAGTATTCTAATTCTTGGTGCTGGTCCGATTGTTATCGGTCAGGCATGTGAGTTTGACTACTCTGGCGCACAAGCGTGTAAAGCTCTTCGTGAAGAAGGCTACCGAGTTATTCTAGTTAACTCTAACCCAGCAACCATCATGACAGACCCTGAAATGGCAGATGCAACATACATCGAGCCGATTCAATGGGAAGTTGTTCGCAAGATCATTGAGAAAGAACGCCCAGATGCAGTATTGCCAACAATGGGTGGTCAGACGGCGCTTAACTGTGCGCTAGATCTAGAGAAGCACGGCGTTCTTGCTGAATTCGGCGTAGAGATGATTGGCGCTACCGCTGATGCGATTGATAAAGCAGAAGACCGTTCTCGCTTCGATAAAGCAATGAAGTCTATCGGCCTTGAGTGTCCTCGTGCTGATACAGCGAAGACGATGGAAGAAGCTTACAAAGTTTTAGACATGGTTGGCTTCCCTTGTATCATCCGTCCATCATTTACGATGGGTGGTACTGGTGGTGGTATCGCATACAACAAAGAAGAGTTCGAAGAAATCTGTCGTCGCGGCCTGGATCTTTCTCCGACCAACGAACTTCTTATCGATGAATCTCTAATCGGCTGGAAAGAGTACGAAATGGAAGTAGTTCGCGACAAAGCGGACAACTGTATCATCGTATGTTCAATCGAAAACTTCGACCCAATGGGCATCCACACTGGTGACTCAATCACAGTAGCACCAGCACAGACACTGACTGACAAAGAATACCAGCTAATGCGTAACGCATCGCTAGCGGTTCTGCGTGAAATCGGTGTTGAGACAGGTGGTTCAAACGTACAGTTTGGTATCAACCCGAAAGATGGCCGTATGGTTATCATCGAGATGAACCCTCGTGTATCCCGTTCTTCTGCTCTGGCATCAAAAGCAACAGGTTTCCCAATCGCGAAGATTGCAGCGAAACTGGCTGTTGGCTTTACTCTGGACGAGCTGCAAAACGACATTACAGGTGGTGCAACTCCGGCATCATTCGAACCGACTATCGACTATGTAGTGACTAAGATTCCTCGTTTTAACTTCGAGAAATTTGCTGGCGCTAACGATCGACTGACGACTCAGATGAAGTCAGTTGGTGAGGTAATGGCGATTGGTCGTAACCAACAAGAATCTCTTCACAAAGCATTACGTGGCCTAGAAGTTGGCGCGACTGGTTTTGATGAGATGGTTGACCTAGATGCACCTGACGCATTGACTAAGATTCGTCACGAACTAAAAGAAGCTGGCGCAGAGCGTATCTGGTATATCGCAGATGCATTCCGTGCGGGCATGTCAGTGGATGGCGTGTTTAACCTGACGAACATTGATCGCTGGTTCCTAGTTCAAATTGAAGAGCTAGTTAAACTAGAAGAGCAAGTGAAAGCCGGTGGCTTTGCTGGTCTAACAGAAGAAGTTCTACGCCAGATGAAACGTAAAGGTTTCTCTGATGCGCGCCTATCTAAACTGTTAGGAGTGGCTGAAAGCGAAATCCGTCGTCTACGTGACCAGTTTGACATCCACCCTGTCTACAAGCGAGTGGATACGTGTGCGGCTGAGTTCTCTTCTGATACGGCTTACATGTACTCATCTTACGATGAAGAGTGTGAAGCAAACCCAACAGATAAAGACAAGATCATGGTACTGGGCGGTGGTCCAAACCGTATCGGTCAAGGTATCGAATTCGACTACTGTTGTGTACATGCATCACTAGCGCTTCGTGAAGATGGCTACGAAACCATTATGGTGAACTGTAACCCAGAAACAGTATCGACAGACTACGATACATCTGACCGTCTTTACTTCGAACCAGTAACTCTTGAAGATGTGTTGTCTATCGCCCGCGTTGAAAAGCCAAAAGGTGTGATTGTTCAATACGGTGGTCAAACGCCACTTAAACTGGCTCGCGCACTAGAAGCTGCAGGCGTGCCAATCATCGGTACAAGCCCAGATGCGATTGACCGCGCAGAAGACCGTGAGCGTTTCCAGGCTGCAGTTGAGCGTTTAGGTCTTCTACAACCACAAAACGCAACAGTAACGGCGATGGAGCAAGCGGTTGAGAAATCTCGTGAAATCGGCTTCCCACTCGTTGTTCGTCCATCTTACGTTTTGGGTGGTCGTGCGATGGAAATCGTCTACGATGAACAAGACTTGCGTCGTTACTTCAACGAAGCAGTAAGCGTATCGAATGAATCTCCAGTTCTACTAGACCGATTCCTAGATGATGCAACAGAAGTGGATATCGACGCTATCTGTGACGGTGAGCGCGTGGTTATCGGCGGCATCATGGAGCACATTGAGCAAGCGGGCGTTCACTCTGGTGACTCTGCATGTTCGCTTCCTGCTTACACACTAAGCCAAGAAATCCAAGACAAGATGCGTGAGCAAGTTGAGAAGCTGGCGTTCGAACTTGGTGTTCGTGGCCTGATGAACACGCAGTTCGCAGTAAAAGACAACGAAGTTTACCTAATCGAAGTAAACCCGCGTGCTGCACGTACGGTTCCATTCGTATCGAAAGCGACAGGCGCACCACTAGCGAAAATCGCTGCACGTGTAATGGCGGGTCAATCTCTGGAATCACAAGGTTTCACTAAAGAGATTATTCCACCTTACTACTCAGTCAAAGAAGTCGTTCTACCTTTCAATAAGTTCCCTGGCGTTGACCCTCTATTAGGTCCTGAAATGCGCTCAACAGGTGAAGTGATGGGTGTTGGTGCAACGTTTGCAGAAGCTTACGCAAAAGCAGAGCTTGGCTGTGGCAGTGTGTACCCTGAAGGTGGTCGTGCGCTACTTTCTGTTCGTGAAGGTGATAAGCAGCGTGTTGTTGACCTGGCTTCTAAGCTAGTAAAATTGGGTTACCAATTGGATGCGACTCACGGTACTGCTGTAATCCTTGGTGAAGCGGGTATTAACCCTCGCCTGGTAAACAAAGTACATGAAGGTCGTCCACACATTCTTGACCGCATCAAGAACAACGAATACACCTACATTGTGAACACGGCTGCAGGTCGTCAAGCTATTGAAGATTCGAAAGTTCTACGCCGCGGTGCTCTAGCAGAGAAAGTGAACTACACTACAACGCTAAACGCTGCGTTTGCAACGTGTATGTCTCACACTGCAGACGCAAAAGCGTCAGTAACTTCGGTTCAAGAGTTACACGCTAAAGTGAAAGCGAGTCTAGACGCGTAACAGATAAAAATCAGTAAGCTCGTTAATCAGGGCTTACATGACAACCTCATTGCCCGCTCATTTGAGCGGGCTTTTTTGTTTTAGGCCTACCTAATTGAAGCGTGCTAAGAACTTTTGATATCTAAGACTCTGTACAGCGCTAAACTTGTTATGGAAAATGATATGTTATAGAACCACTATTTTTTAATAAAATTGATACAACAAGTGAGAGGGGATTGATTTGGTGGTAATCCAGTGTATTTTCTCTGAAATGCGCCCCTCTTTTTTAAAGAATATTCGGAGGGGAAATGATAACTATGATTACGAATCATAATAGAAAGATATGCAATGAATTCTATTCATTGAATGAAATGGGCTTATTTATTTTAAATTATTATTTTATTTTCAGGTATGGTCTCAGTGTTAAATGTAAAAATATACTCTTGATATGTTAATTATTTTAATGGGTTTTCTGCGTTATTTTAAGTTTTCTTATGTGTGACTAAGTTTTATACCTTCCAAAAAGAAAAGTACTTTTTAATGTACCAAATACTCCAGTTTAAAATGTTGATACCAGTTACTTTTTAAAAATATAAACTCTATCTTGTAACCAAGACTTGTCTTCGTCAATCGAGAAAGAATAACCTTGTATTATTAAGTGTTCTTTAGTAAGAAACATAAGTGCAGTTGGCGCTACAATTGTTATGATTGAAAAGGAAATTATAACCCTTACGAAAAGTGCTTCTTTTTTGTGTGATAACTTTCTTTTATTTAAAAATACAGTTATTAAAAAATAAAACAAGAAATAAATATCCAGCTTCCAAATAGTCCATAAAGTGCGCCCTGAGAAATGACTATAACTTCATCTTTGTTATATATATATTTTACATAGTTAATTACATCGTTGTAAAAGAAGTAAATGCAAGATAAGCCTAATAAAAGAAATAACAATGATATCAACAGTGTTGATGTTAAATCCAGGTCATCTTCTTGTTTCATAAAAATACCCCATTCTTTATGTAACTTCTACCTATCACATCGTTGATTCTCATTTCTTCTTTTTTTAGTGATTCATTCAATGTTTTCTCTAGTGCTAGTTTGAATTTTTGTGTTATCTCATATTTATTATCAATGTGGTTTAAAATATTCCCGACAACCAAGCTTACACCTATAGCCAAAAATAATGGGCCAGAAGTTAGAGCAAAAATAGTAGTCGCTCCAGAGATTCCTTTTACAGCAATTGCTGCTATTGCGGATGAAATTCCCAGTTTTATGATGTCACTAGTTATTGTTCCAAACAGACTTAATAGTGTGGTTTTATTATTTTCTGAAAAGAAATGTTCTAGTGCTCTGAAAGAACTAACTAACACTACCATAATAATTGTCCCACTTTTTATCGATTGAATTGCCTGTTTGAACCAACAGCAAAGTTTGCGATTATTGGCGTTGGGGCATAAGAACCTAACACTCTTAGTTTTATTTTTAGTGCAGGAGTAGTGCAGGAGTTCCTGTAAATACAAAATGTGCTTGGCCTGAATAATAATTGATATGGACTGGGTTTACAGCGCCGGTTAGGTTATTAGCTAATCTCGATAAAAATACAAGGTCATCTGCTGTTGCATAGTAATTGGCAGTATTATCAAATTTATCTTTTAGAATTGTCCATTTTGATACTATATCTTTCCTTTTGATGTTAATGCTAATTAAAGAGTCGAGCGTGTTAACTGATAATATATGTATTTCTTTGGCGTTGCTCGTTTTGTCTTGTTGTATTACAGGATACATGTTTTTCTCCATGAATTCGTAATGATATTAGACCTGACTAGAATTTCATAGGCAATGAAAATAATATTTTTATGTATAATCTTGAGGCAAGCCTCCTTTTTTATGAAAATATAAATGAAATTTTCGCAAAGGTGAAAATATGGAATAGGTTCATATCTCGACTTTCCTTTTTAGTTTGAGGTGTTAAGTGCTACCGTTTAGCTCTTTTCGTATTTTTGAGCAAGGAAGTGTAAGTGGAGCTTACTTTAGAAGTATTAACCGCGTTGTTTTTGGTTGCATCTGTGGCTGGTTTTATTGATGCGATGGCTGGTGGGGGAGGACTCATTACGCTCCCTGCGCTTTTGGCTGCGGGGTTGAGTCCGACTCAAGCTCTAGCAACCAACAAGTTACAAAGTTCGTTTGGTAGCTTCTCGGCTAGCTGGTATTTCGTGCGTAACGGTATTGTTAGCCTAAAGGAAATGCGTTTCGCGATACTCTGTACTTTTATTGGTGCTGCAATCGGTGCCGAGGCTGTACAGTTTATTGATGCTAGCGTACTCACCAGTTTGATTCCTGTTCTTCTAATTGCGATTTCTCTTTATTTTTTACTCGCACCAAGCTCTCGAAAAATCGATGGCGAACCAAAACTTGCCGAAGCGATGTTTGCATTGTGTATCGGTGGTGGAGTTGGTTTCTACGATGGTTTCTTTGGCCCCGGTACGGGCTCGATTTTTACTGTGTGCTTTGTTGCTCTTGGCCACTTCTCCCTCGTGGATGCAACAGCACGAACTAAGATTTTGAATTTCACTTCAAACATCGCTGCATTGTTGTTTTTCGTTCTAGCAGGGTTACCTGTATGGGAAATTGGTTTGACGATGGCGGTCGGTGGCTTTATTGGCGCTCAACTTGGCGCAAAAGTGGTGGTTACCAAAGGTCAAAAGTGGATTCGACCTCTAGTGATTACCATGTCTATGCTGATGGCAACAAAACTTCTTTGGCAACAACATCAGCAATGGCTTCTAACACTGTTTTAATTCGCTGATTGCGGTATGTGTTGTGGCGAAGACAGATGTGTATTGGGCGAATTAGAGGCTCTAGTTCTTCGAATTCAAAACAGAAATTTGATGCGATGTTGAGTGTTTTGATGATGGATTTAGGTATCAGTGCTGGTGCCATTCCTTTTAAAGCTAATTGTGCTGCCGCCGTGTAAGAGTCCATCTCCATCAAAGGTTGGATCTCGTACTTGGACAAAATGGCTTGCTGGTATGTATTGGCTGGGTTATTCAAATCGTTAGTTAAAATCGCTTTTGGTAATTGAGTTAGCGGGTGCTTACTTATTATAGAGAAAGGCTCATCGGCGAGATGAATGCTCATCAAACCGTGATGAGAAGGTAAGTAACCAGCGCAGAATCCTAGGGTCGCTCGCCCCGATTTTACGTTTTCAACGATTCTCGGAGTGTGATTGGTCGAGATTCTGAGATAAGGATCGCGTGCCAGTTGCTCTTCCATAATCATACTCAGATAACCTGCGACGAGAGTTTCTGAGCAATCCATTTTTATTAATGACGTATCTTCGAGCTCTTGCTGATCGTAAATCTGTCCTCGTAACTCATTGAATGTGGGCTCTATCGTATTGATAAGGGCCAGAGCATCCGAGGTTAGTTTAATGTGTCTGCCGTTTGGCTCGATCAGTTTCTTTCCTAACTTTTTTTCTAAATTGGCGATACGTTTACTCACCGCAGATTGGCTGATGTACAGCTGACTACCAGTGCGGCTCATGGTTTTTTCTTTACTTAGTACAAGTAACGTTTCAATGCCTTCTAATAACATAGCAATTAATGAAAATTAGGAATGAGACGGATAATTTAACGAATTGCTGAGGGATAAGCGAATCGTGTTAATTAAAATGCGAAGAGCCGAGATAAAGTCGGCTCTTTAGATTGAAAGCTGTACTTGAATTGCTTAGCGGTTGATGGCGAAAGTAGGTAAAGATAGATGCCAACGAATCGCACCAAGGCGAATCACTAGTGTTGAGATAACACCTGCGAGCAAGGCCGTGGAATGATCGTAACCCATACTCACAGCCATCGTGTGGAAGATGCCACCAATGATACAGGCTGTGGCGTAGACTTCGCTTCTTAGCACCATAGGTACCTCTCGGGCTAAGACATCTCGGATTATGCCGCCACCGCAACCGGTGATTACACCCATGATCACGGCAACCATGCCTGAGGCGTTGTAGGCGAGCGCTTTTTCTACCCCAATTCCCACAAATACGGCCAGACCGATGGCGTCACACACGGGTAAAACCCACCAAGCTAACCGTTTTGGTCTGCGAACCAAGATCATAGTTAACAAGCAGGTGATGAAGATAACCCAAAGATAAGTGGTATCGGTAATCCAAAAGACGGGGGTCGCACCAAGTGCCATATCACGAATAGTGCCACCGCCAATGGCAGTCACGCTGCCTAGGACGATAACACCGAAGGGATCCATTTTTAATCGGCCAGCGAGTAAAACACCAGACACAGCGAAGATTGCTGTACCGAATAAATCGATCATATAAAGCAGCATGGAATCCATGTTACTTGGTACCTATAAAAAGTGTGAGAACAAAAATGGGCGGAAATTGTACGGTATTTCCAACGAAAACGTTAGCGTTTTTGTCTAACGCTTTCAAAGTGTTCACACACTTCAATGATCGCATTGAGTGTGCGTGGTGTTGGGCGATTTATCCAATCAGAATTGAGTGACCAAACATGATTGTTGCGCAGAGCTGGCAGTTCATTTTTCCATTGAGCCCACATTCCATCATCACTCATAGCATGACGAGAGGTGAAGAGTACTTCAGGTTGACGTGTGATCACTTGCTCGATACTGACTTGAGGATAGGGTGCTGCTGTATTGGCAAATACATTTTCACCACCACAGAAGTTAAATACTTCGCTCGGCCAGTTTTTACCTGCCACAGTAATGATCGGCTTTTCGCTGAGTTGATAAAAATAGCGGACTTTCTCTGTGGTGTTGTATTTCGCTTTGAGAGCAGTTAGCCCCTCTCTAAAGTCCCGCGCTGCTTTTTGACCCTTTGATGGATCATCACTGTATTGACTCAGCTGCTCAATATTATTTGCGATGTCTTCTAAAGTACCCGTGGTTGAGTAGTAGATAGGTACGCCAAATTGTTTTAACTTTTCGATCTCTTTGGCGGGGTTACCCGCAGGCCAAGCAATGACGAGATCGGGCTGAAGGGCAATAATGCGTTCCAACTTTATGCCTTGGTAATTGGATACTTTCTCCAGTTCACCAGCTTCCTTCGGATAATCACTCATCTCACTCACAGCGATCAGTTTGTCACCTAAGCCAGCAGCATAAGCTATCTCTGTGGCGTGAGGCGCTAAACTGATCACTCGTTCAACGGGTTCGTTCGCCATCGTAAGAGAGGAGAAGAAAAGGGGGAGGGATAGGCAAATTTTGTTCATCATAATCCTTGATAAATCAGTCCTAGAATAAAGCTTTGAATCACAATCCAAGCAAAGATGCGCCAAACCAGCAAAATTTGGATTTGTGCAAGATGAATAGCAGAAGGCACAATGCGTCCACCAATCTTGGTGCGTTCTGCTCTGACGCCTTGGTATAGAGCAGGGCCTCCTAACGAAAGCTGGAACTTATTGCCGATAGTACACAGCAACCAAGCTGGTCCTGGCAATGGCCAAGATTTCGCTTGTTGTTTGAGTCCATTAAGCACTGCGGACATATTGTGACCAGCAAGCAACAGTAGGGCAAATAATCTCAATGGAATGAATTCTAAAACGGCAACGATTTGAATGGCTGGTTTCCCAAATGGCGCATACTGACGACGGCTAGGAGACCAAGCTCGTGCTAGATCCATGGTTAAACGGTACATGAGCGCCCCAATCCCACCTGCGATGGCATACCAAAACAGTACACACACTACATTGCGACCAAAGCCCATAATGATGGTTTCAGCTCCGGCTTTACCTATACCGACAAGAGACAACGTTTCGGTATCACGATTCACAAAAGGCTTGAGTAGCTCGCGACAGCGCGTTTTATCCTCACGCGACAAGGCGAGGGCAAGTTGTTTGGTGAGGGTTTCGCAACTTCGCCAATCTAACGCTAATAGTAACAAGGCAAGTTCGTACAGAGGCTCTTGCCAAACTAAAGGCTTTAGAGCGATTAAGAGCACCAAACACGGCAATGTCATCAAAATAAGAGCGAGGCTTCCTGAGAGAATGCTTTGTGAGTAGCTATGGTGGTTATTTACTTTCTCTGCTAATTGTTCGGCTACCTTGCGCCATAAAGTCGCAGGGTGAGCGGAATGAGGAATAGGGAGGATCAGGTGAAACAGTAATGCGCCCCACATCACGAGGAGCGCACCGTTAGCATAGAATTGCTGAAAAATTTCTTCCATGAATGACTTGGATTACTTAACCAGTTCCAGCATCTTGAAGACCATTTCTGAAGAGCTTTTTGCTGCTAGAGGCAGGAATTCTTCAAAGCTCATTGGCGATTCTTTATCAGCAACGTCAGAGATAGCACGTACAACAACAAATGGTGTGTTGAATTGGTGGCAAGTCTGAGCAATAGCTGATGCTTCCATTTCAACCGCAATAACGGATGGGAAGTTTTCACGAATGAACGCTTGGCGCTCAGCCGTGCAAACAAACGCATCGCCCGTACAGATCAAACCGCGAACAGCATGTGTATTTGCCATTTGCTCGAGTGCTTTTTCCGCTAGGTCCATCAGTTTTTCATCCGCTTTGAATGCTGCTGGTTGACCTGCCATTTGACCAATTTCATAGCCAAAAGCAGTCACGTCTGCATCATGGTGGCGCACTTCTGTAGAAATCACTACGTCACCTAGATTTAGGCTTGAATCGAAACCACCAGCAGAACCTGTGTTGATAACCACATCTGGTTGGTATTCATCAAGAAGAATTGTTGTACCAACTGCCGCAGCAACTTTACCGATACCAGATTGTAGTAGCACTACATCTACATCGTTAATTTGACCAGAGAAAAACGTACAACCTGCTTTGTTTACGGTTTGGCAGTTTGTCATAGCTTCTTTCAGGATGGTCACTTCTTGTTCCATCGCCCCGATGATACCAACTTTCATAGCACTCTCTTTAGGTAAAATATTTAATCGGCGAGAGTATAGCACTCCCTGTCAGCAGTTTTCTATTTGATGAGTTCTGCTTTAGAAAGTTCGGTTCGTAATTGCTTGGCCCGTTTTCGATTGACGCCAAAGTCGGAATACCCTACGCGTGATTCTGAACGCACGATCAGAGTATGCCCGTCGATCTTTAATTCGAGATCATCCACGAAGCGCATGATTTTAGATGTGCATTCAATGCGCAGATAATTGCCATCTTTCTCTGCTGTTTTAGCCCCCGATAGTTGCAGTGCTGCTTGCTCAATTGCATCCAATGTGGCGGATTCGGTGAGAGTAAAAGGTTCGAGGTGGTGTTCTTCTCGTTGGTCTTGTGTTGAAACGCAGTTAGGTTTGTTTCCACATGGGGTTTGAGTTCTATCTGGCATCGAAGTGACTCCTTGGCTGCATGCGGTTAAGCCGAGAAAAGTGATGAGCATCAGAGCGGCTTTTTTCATGAGTTCTATTCCTTAACAGAGGAATTTAATTATATGTAATAAAAGAAAAAAGGATCCAATCTTTGGATCCTTTTTGAGTGTTGGTACGACGCTATACGTTTAAGTAATCAAGAATGCCTTCTGCTGCTTTTCGTCCTTCATCAATGGCGGTTACCACTAAATCAGAACCGCGAACTGCGTCTCCCCCAGCAAAGATCTTTTCATTGCTGGTTTGATATTGAAACTCTTGGTTGTTGGGTGCTTTGATTCGTCCCCATTGATCAAGTTCAACATTGAACGGAGTAAGCCAGTTCATTTGATGAGGTTGGAAACCAAATGCCATGATGACAGCATCGGCAGGCAGTACGTGTTCACTTCCTTCTACAGGTTCTGGGCGACGGCGACCTGCGTCATCAGGCTCGCCTAAAGCAGTTTTGACCACTTTCACGCCTGAAACTTTGCCATACGCATCAACCTCAATACCTAAAGGCTGAAGGTTAAACATGAACTTCACGCCCTCTTCTTTGGCATTTTTCACTTCTCGACGGGAGCCTGGCATGTTTTCTTCATCACGACGGTAGGCACAAATCACGTTAGATGCGCCTTGACGGATCGAAGTTCGCACGCAGTCCATCGCGGTATCACCACCACCAAGCACTACGACTTTTTTGCCAGCCATATCGATAAACGGTTGGTTATGTTCTAGCTCCATAACCTTATAGGTATTGGAAATCAAAAATGGTAGGGCGTCATAAACGCCCGGCGCGTCTTCATTTTCCAAACCGGCGCGCATGTATTTGTATGTGCCCACACCTAAGAAAACCGCATCGTATTCATCAAGCAGTTCTTGCATCTGCACATCTTGGCCGACTTCCACATTCATGCGGAACTCAACGCCCATTTCGGTAAATACCCGACGACGATTTTCCATGACCCCTTTTTCCAATTTGAAAGAAGGAATACCAAAGGTAAGTAGGCCACCAATCTCTGGGTAACGGTCAAACACCACAGGTTTTACACCGTTGCGAACTAAAATGTCTGCTGCTGCCAAACCAGCAGGGCCAGCGCCGATGACTGCCACCTTTTTATCCGTCCACTCCACTTTGGACATGTCAGGTTTCCAGCCCATTTCAAAGGCTTTGTCGGTGATGTACTTTTCAATGTTTCCGATCGTGACTGCACCAAAATCATCATTTAGTGTGCACGAACCCTCACACAAACGGTCTTGCGGACACACACGGCCACACACTTCAGGCAAGCTGTTGGTTTGGTGTGAAAGTTCCACGGCTTCTAAAATTCGACCTTCATTCGCCAGTTTTAGCCACTGAGGAATGTAGTTATGGACGGGGCACTTCCATTCACAATATGGGTTACCGCAATCCAAACAGCGATCGGCTTGCGCCGTTGCTTGTTGTTTCGTGAACGGCTCGTAAATTTCAACAAACTCAATCTTACGAATCTTAATTGGTTTTTTCGCCGGATCTACGCGTTGAACATCGATAAATTGGTAAACGTTCTGACTCATGATTCAAACATCCTCCATGATTTATTGGGCTTGAACGCGCAGTTCAGCAGCGCTGCGGCTTTGGTGACCAAGTAGCGTGTTTAAGTCAGCCGCTTGAGGTTTCACCAAGTAGAACTTCGGAATCCATTCGTCAAAGTTCGCCAAAATATGTTCTGCATGGCTAGAGCCAGTCTCTTCGAGATGCTCCGCAATTAGGCCGCGCAAGTGCTCTTGGTGGATGTATAGATCCGACAGTGAAATGGCTTCCACCGATTCGTTGTTTACACGACCTTGGAAGTCTTGATTTTCATCCAACACGTAAGCAAAACCGCCCGTCATACCAGCGCCGAAGTTCACACCTGTGGCGCCAAGAATAGCCACAATGCCGCCAGTCATGTATTCACAAGCATTATCACCCGCGCCTTCGATTACTGCGATGGTGCCAGAGTTACGAACACCAAAACGCTCTCCTGCTTTACCCGCAGCAAACAGTTTGCCTCCTGTCGCGCCGTACAAACATGTGTTACCGATAATGGTGGCTTCGTTACATTTAAATGCAGTGCCTAGGTGAGGTTTAATCGCGATCTTACCACCAGCCATGCCTTTGCCTACGTAGTCGTTCGCATCACCAGTGAGGTAAAGCTCTACGCCGCCCGAATTCCAAACGCCAAACGACTGGCCAGCCGTACCATCAAGATAGATTTTGATTGGCGAAGCTGCCAAACCTTGGTTGCCATAGCGTTTTGCTATCTCACCAGATAAACGCGCGCCAACAGAACGGTCGGTGTTGATGACGTTGTAGAAGAAACTTGCTGATTGTCTGTTTTCGACAGCATTCAAGGCATCATCAACGATTTTTTGGTTGAGTTCGGCTTTATCAAACGGTTTGTTTGGCTCCGTCCAAAATAGTGGATGACCTTCGGCTGAAATAGGAGCTTCTAAGATGTTTGATAGATCCAACTTGGTTTGCTTCGCTGTGAACCCCTCGACGGCTTCAAGTAAATCAGTACGACCAATTAAGTCTGTCAGCTTCTCTACGCCGAGTGCTGCGAGTAACTCACGTACTTCATCGGCAAGGCCAGTAAAATAGTTCATTACCATTTCAGGTAAGCCTTTAAAGTACTCTTTACGAAGGGTTTCATCTTGAGTTGCCACACCCGTTGCACAGTTGTTCAAGTGGCAAATACGTAAGAATTTACAACCCATAGCAACCATTGGTGCGGTACCAAATCCGAAGCTTTCCGCACCAAGAATCGCGGCCTTAACAACATCTAGCCCTGTTTTTAACCCGCCATCTACTTGAAGACGAATCTTATGGCGAAGGCCATTTGCAACCAGTGCTTGTTGGGTTTCTGCGAGGCCAAGTTCCCAAGGACTACCTGCGTATTTCACCGAAGTCAGTGGACTTGCGGCCGTACCGCCATCGTAACCTGAGATAGTGATGAGGTCGGCGTAAGCTTTTGCGACCCCTGTGGCTATGGTGCCGACACCAGGCTCGGAGACGAGTTTCACCGAAACTAGGGCATTCGGGTTGACTTGTTTTAGGTCGAAGATCAGCTGAGCTAAATCCTCAATCGAATAAATATCGTGATGTGGGGGAGGGGAGATTAACGTTACCCCTTGCACCGAGTAACGCAGCTTGGCGATTTCTGCCGTGACTTTGTGCCCTGGTAGCTGACCACCTTCACCAGGTTTAGCTCCTTGTGCAACCTTGATTTGCAGTACGTCTGCATTGGTTAGGTAATGAGGCGTAACCCCAAAACGGCCTGATGCGATCTGCTTGATTCGCGAGTTACGCTCGGTGCCAAAACGACGAGGATCTTCACCACCTTCGCCAGAGTTAGAGTAACCACCAAGACGGTTCATCGCCGTTGCAAGTGCTTCGTGTGCTTCTGGGCTCAACGCTCCGATAGACATGGCGGCAGAATCAAAACGTTTGAACAATTCTGTTTTAGGTTCGATTCGTTCAAGTGGCAATGGCGAGTCAGATTTTTTCAGTGCCATTAGGTCACGCAACATCGCGACAGGGCGCTCGTTTACTTGTTTGGCAAAACTTTGATAATCGTTACTTTCACCAGATTTCACCGCTTTTTGCAGTGTACCAACCACATCAGGGTTGTAGGCATGGTACTCACCGCCATGTACGTATTTGAGTAATCCGCCATGTTCAATCGATTTACGTTTTGCCCACGCCTTGCGGGACAAGTTGGTTAAATCTTGTTGGAAATCATCAAAGTTTGCGCCTTCGATGCGAGTGGTTACGCCTTTAAAGCACAAGTCGACCACTTCCCGGCTCAATCCAACGGCTTCGAACAATTGTGAGCAACGGTAAGAGGCGATGGTCGAAATACCCATCTTCGACATGATTTTGTACAAGCCTTTGTTGATGCCATACTGATAGTTCTGCATAACATCGCGGTAGTCTTTATCTAGGGCACCATCGTCAATCAACTTGCCTAACGCTTCATAAGCTAGATACGGATAAACCGCCGTAGCGCCAAAGCCTAGCAATACGGCAAATTGATGAGGGTCACGTGCGGTTGCGGTTTCCGCGACGATGTTGGCATCACAACGAAGGTTGGCTGTAACTAAGCGAGTTTGCACGGCGCCGACAGCCATGGCGGCTGGAATTGGCAACTTGCCTTTAACTAATGCGCGGTCGGACAGAACCACTAAGACGGTACCTTCTCGCACCACTTGTTCAGCTTGATCACATAAGTCATCAATCGCTTGTTTGAGATCTTTCTCTTGTGGATCGTAGTTTATGTCGAGAATGGTATTGCGGTAGTGATCGTCACCCAGCTCAAGCAACTGCTGCATGTCAGAGTAAAGTAGCACTGGAGAATCAAATGTCACTCGATGCGCGTGGCCGTCGGTTTCACAGAAGACGTTCATCTCCTGACCTATACTGGTGGCTAACGACATAACATGCTTTTCACGTAGTGGATCGATAGGCGGGTTGGTGACCTGAGCAAACTTCTGGCGGAAGTAATCGGTAACCAAACGCTCTTTCGAAGACAGTACTGCCATTGGCGTGTCATCGCCCATAGAGCCTACGGCTTCTTGACCCATATCGCCAAGTACGCGCAGAACCTGATCCACTTCTTCATTGGTCATGGCGAACTGCTTTTGATAGGTCTTAAGCAAATCTTCATCGAAGCTTCGCTCACCCACTTGATCTTCAGGTAACTGAGAGAATGGCGTTAGTTTGCGAACGTTGTTTTCCATCCATTCGCGGTATGGGTGACGAGATTTGAGATCGTTATCGATCTCGCTTGATTGCCACAGTTTACCTTTACGAGTATCGACAACTAACAACTCACCAGGGCCAACACGACCTTTTTTCGCAACTTCGTCTGGTGCGTAATCCCAAATACCGATTTCAGAAGCCAGCGTGATCAACTTGTCTTTTGTGATCACGTAGCGAGCTGGGCGCAGACCGTTTCGGTCGAGGTTACATGCTGCGTAGCGGCCATCGGAAAGTACGATCCCTGCTGGGCCATCCCAAGGCTCCATGTGTTTGGAGTTGAAATCGTAGAAGGCTCGTAGATCGGGATCCATATCTGGGTGATTTTGCCATGCTGGTGGAACAAGCATTCGCATGGCTCGGAAGATATCCATGCCGCCGGCCAAGAAAAGATCCAACATGTTATCCAGACTTGAAGAATCCGAACCAGTCTCATTTACAAACGGAGCTGCGGTTTGTAAATCGGGCAGCAATGGGGAAGAGAATTTATAAGCACGCGCTCGGGCCCATTGGCGGTTGCCTTCAATGGTATTGATCTCACCGTTGTGAGCAAGATAACGGAACGGCTGCGCCAGTGGCCAGCGAGGTTGAGTGTTGGTTGAAAAACGCTGGTGGAACAGACAGATAGCGGATTCCATGCGTAGATCAGCAAGATCAAGGTAGAAGCGAGGCAAATCCGCAGGCATGCACAAACCTTTGTACACCAGCACTTGCGTCGATAAGCTACAGATGTAGAAATCAGGATCTTCGGTGATCTGTTTTTCAATACGGCGACGGGCAATATAGAGACGGCGTTCAATGTCGCGCTCACGCCAGCCCGCTGGAGCTGAGATAAAGACTTGCTGAATATTGGGCAGTGAGTTGGCCGCAATCGGGCCGAGTACTGCAGAATTTGTTGGAACTTCGCGCCAACCCGCAACCGTTAAGGTTTCTTGAGCGAGTTCTTTATTGACGATGTCTTTAGATAATTGAGCTTTAACCGGATCTTGGCTGAAGAAAAGCATCCCTACGGCATATTGTTTGCCTAGGTTGAAACCATTCTCTTCGGCGATAAGGCGTAAATAGGAATCGGGCTTTTGTAAAAGAAGACCACAACCATCACCTGTTTTACCATCGGCGGCAATACCACCACGGTGGGTCATTCGGTCAAGTGCAGAAATTGCTGTACGAACCAGCTTATGGCTTTGCTCGCCTTCCATATGTGCGATCAAGCCAAATCCACAGTTGTCTTTCTCAAGACTTGGATCATAAAGAGCCATTGCAATTCTCCCTTTGCTTATCTGTCATCCCGACAGATACATCAACACTGCTTACGTTGATAGTGATGACTAACTATGCGTCACTTTTATATTTTTGTGTGTATTTATTCAGTTAATTTAGAAAAATATTTAACAAAATTTGTGTGTTTTATTTTCATCAACTTCACAAGCTATAGCTTATTGTAAAAAAGGTCAAGTTATTAGTGGATAATCACGTGAATATGCGATTTACCGTTTAATTACCTAAAATAGTATAATAATTTCAATGAGATAGAAAATTGATTGTTACAAAAAAGTAACATTTGATGCTGGGAGGAATAAAAAAGACCAGCATAAAATGCTGGTCAAAAGATAAAGATTGGAAGGAATTGTTTTCTTTCTTGGTCTTTAGCCATCGATATCGCTGATGGCTAAGTGATGACTTTGAAAGAAGGAAGCGTGAATGCCCCCTTTATGCTGAAAGCATTAGCGAATTTGCTTTTGCTTCAAGGTTAGTGCCACCCATCAGGTATTCATCAATAGCACGAGCACATTCGCGACCTTCGTTGATACAACGAACCACCAAAGATTGGCCTGTACGCATATCACCTGCGGCGAATACGCCTTCTTGATTTGTCGCGAAACCTTGCGTTGCAACGTTGCCGCGATCATCGAGTGCGATATCCAGTTGAGCAAGAACGCCAGTTGGTTCTGGGTGCAGGAAGCCCATCGCAAGGAAAGCCATGTCACATGGGATCACGCGCTCGCTGCCTTCTACTTCTTTAAAGTTTGGGCGCTCGCCTGGTTTCGCATCTTCCCAAACGATATCTGCAAGACGAAGACCTGTAACTTCACCTTTGTCGTTACCGATGAACTCTTTGGTCAAGATGTTCCAGTGACGATCGACACCTTCTTCATGAGAAGTCGAAGTGCGTAGGATCATTGGGTATTGAGGCCAAGGCATATTGGCTGGGCGCTTCTCTGGTGGAATCGGCATGATTTCAACTTGAGTTATGCTTGCTGCGCCGTGACGGTTTGATGTACCCACACAGTCTGAACCGGTATCACCACCCCCGATTACGACAACATGTTTTCCTGCTGCGTGAATTTCTTCTCCTTTTAGATCCATGTTGTTTGCTCGGCGATTGTTTTGTCCGAGGAACTGCATTGCAAAGTACACGCCTTTTAGATTGCGTCCCGGAACAGGAAGATCGCGAGGAACGGTTGAGCCACCAGTCAGCAGTACCACATCGTACTCTTGACGCAGTTGTTGCGCGTTTACATCGACACCAACGTGTTGATTTACTCTAAACTCAACGCCAGCTTCTGCCATTAGATTGATCTTACGATCAATGACTTCCATGCTCAGTTTGAAATCTGGAATACCGAAACGCAGCAGACCACCCACTTTCTCGTCACGCTCGAATACGGTCACGGTATGGCCTGCGCTGTTTAGCTGCTCGGCAGCCGCAAGACCCGCAGGGCCAGAACCAATAATAGCGACTGTTTTACCAGTGCGAGAACGCGGAGTTTTTGGTTTGGCGTATCCTTCACGATACGCCGTTTCCACGATGGTTTTCTCGATATTACAGATAGTGATCGGGTCTTGGTTGATGCCAAGTACACAAGCACTTTCACATGGTGCTGGGCAAACACGACCAGTAAACTCAGGGAAGTTATTAGTTGAGCTTAGAATGTTCCATGCTTCTTCCCAGCTATCACGATAAACCGCATCGTTAAATTCTGGGATGATGTTGCCGATAGGGCAGCCGTTATGACAAAACGGCACACCACAATCCATACAACGAGAAGCCTGAGTATTGATTTTGCTACCAAACTCCTCGTTCAGAACGAACTCTTTGTTGTTCTTGATACGTTCAGCTGGGTCGATCTTCTGTGGTAGTTCACGACCATGCTCTAAAAATCCAGTAGGCTTACCCATTACACTGCCTCCGCTTGAGTTTCATTTCCTTGAGACTGAGCCTCCTCATCTTTACGCTTTTGAAGAACCGCTTTGTAGTCACGCGGCATCACCTTAACCATAGAGGCTAGGCTTGCTTCAAAGTTATCTAGGAAAGACTGAGCGACTTCACTTCCTGTGAATTGAACATGCTTGGTTAGCATGTCGAGTAATAGATCTTTGTCTTCTTGCTCGATTGGGTCTAGGTCAACCAGCTCTGGGTTCAGTTTCGATTCAAAGTCACCCGATTTATCCCATACGTAAGCCACGCCGCCACTCATACCTGCAGCAAAGTTACGACCTGTTGAACCAAGGATGATGGCTGCACCGCCCGTCATGTATTCACAACCGTGGTCACCGACACCTTCTACAACCACTTTCGCGCCTGAGTTACGAACACAGAAACGCTCACCTGCCATACCGCGGATGAAAGACTCACCCGAAGTTGCACCGTAGAAACATACGTTACCAACTACGATGTTGTCTTCAGCGACAATACTGGATTTCGCGTCAGGGTAGAGCACTAAAGTACCGCCAGATAAGCCTTTACCCCAGTAGTCGTTTGCATCACCTTCCACTTCGAACTTCACGCCCTTAGCGAGGAATGCGCCGAAAGATTGACCTGCAGAACCTTTGAATTTGACATTCATTGGTTGAGGTAGACCTTGGTCTTTGTACACTTTCGAAATTTCGTTAGACAGCATGGTTCCGACAGAGCGGTCTGTGTTAACGATAGGGAAGTCAGCACTTACTGCTTCACCTTTTTCTAGAGCTGGAATTGCGGCTTGAATCAGCTTACGGTCTAGTACTGCTTCAAGGTTGTGGTTCTGCTGCGCTTGGTTAAATACGCCATCAGCTTCGCGAGGCTGTTCAACATGAAGTACAGGAGATAGATCTAGGTTCTTGTATTTCCAATGAGAAACGTCTTGGCGAACTTTCAGTTTTTGACCTTGCCCTACCATCTCATCGATAGTGCGGAAGCCAAGTTCAGCCATGATTTCTCGCAGACCTTGGGCCATGTATTGGAAGAAGGTTACGACGTCTTCTACGCGACCATCAAAGCGCTCGCGAAGTGTTTTGTTCTGAGTCGCGATACCAACAGGACAGGTGTTCTTATGACACTTACGCATCATGATACAGCCTTCAACCACCAATGCTGCGGTTGCTACGCCCCATTCTTCTGCGCCTAGTAGTGTTGCCACAGCAAGGTCGCGAGGTGTCTTCATCTGACCATCTGCTTGAACAACGATACGGTTACGTAGGCCGTTCTTCAGTAGCGTTTGGTGGGTTTCTGCCAAGCCCAGTTCCCAAGGAAGACCAGTATGACGGATTGAAGACATTGGTGACGCACCCGTACCGCCATCGAAACCTGCGATAAGCACAACGTCCGCTTTCGCTTTCGCAACACCAGAAGCGATCGTACCTACGCCCGCTTCCGATACCAGTTTCACGTTTACACGACCAGCGCGGTTGGCGCTTTTCAAATCGTAGATCAGCTGAGCCAAATCTTCGATTGAGTAGATATCGTGGTGTGGCGGTGGTGAGATCAGACCGACGCCTGGAGTCGAGTGACGAGTGGCACCGATCCAGTCATCCACTTTATCACCAGGTAGCTGACCACCTTCACCCGGTTTCGCACCTTGAGCCATCTTGATTTGAAGTTCTTCAGCGTTAGTTAGGTAGTAAGAGGTTACGCCGAAACGACCAGAAGCCACCTGTTTGATTGCAGAGCGTTCCCAATCACCATTTTCTTTGCGCTCAAAGCGCATTGGGTCTTCACCACCTTCACCTGAGTTGGACTTCGCGCCTAAGCGGTTCATCGCAACTGCCAGTGTTGAGTGCGCTTCATAAGAGATCGAACCAAACGACATTGCGCCTGTTGCAAAGCGTTTTACGATGCTTTCGATTGGTTCTACTTCATCGATAGAGATAGAGCCCGCAGGGTTCTTGATGAATTCCAGTTGGCTACGTAGCGTTACCGCGTTGTCACCTTGTTTATCGACGGCACTCGCATACTTCTTGAACTGCTCGTAATCTTTGTTGCGAGTTGATTGCTGGAGTAGAGAGATAGTTTCTGGGTTGAATAGGTGTTTCTCACCACGTTGTTTCCACTGGTAAACACCGCCCACATCCAGCATTTGAATTGGGATTTCGCGTTGTGGGTAACCGATGCGGTGGCGGATCAACACTTCTTTCGCGATGTCATCCAGAGTCAAACCTTGGATGCGAGAAACCGTACCAGTGAAGTATTTGTCTACCACTGACTTGTGGATACCCAATGCTTCGAAGATTTGCGCGCCATGGTAAGACTGTAGCGTTGAGATACCCATCTTAGAGAAGATCTTCAGCAGACCACCGTTGATTGCTTTACGGTAATTGTTGAACAAATCGCGCGGATTCGCTTCAGGATCGAGCTTTTTAGTACGCTGTAATTCGATGATGGTTTCAATAACCAGGTAAGGGTTAACTGCGTTCGCGCCGTAACCGATCAACGTTGCGAAGTGGTGTGTCTCACGTGCATCACCAGTTTCTACCACGATATCACACTTCGCACGCAGACCCTTGCGGATAAGATGGTGGTGAACTGCGCCTACTGCCAGCATTGCAGGGATAGCGGCATGATTAGAGTTAACTGCACGGTCTGTGAGTACAATGATAGAGTAACCATCAACCACGGCATCTTCTGCGTATTGGCAAATACGTTTCAGTGCACGTTCTAACTTACCTTTGTCTTCACTGGCCTGGAATACAATATCCAGTGTTTTCGCTTGCAGGTGTTCGTTATCGATAGCACGCAGTTTTTCAAGCTCAGAGTTAGCCAGTACAGGTGATTCAAGCTCAACTTTCTGACAGTGAAGCGGTGTCTCCGTCAGTAGGTTTTGGTCTTTACCAAGGTAAGTGTTCAGCGACATAACCATACGCTCACGGATCGGGTCGATCGGTGGGTTAGTCACCTGAGCAAATAATTGCTTAAAGTAGTTCGACAGATGCTGAGACTGGTGAGACAGAACTGCTAGCGGCCAGTCGGCACCCATTGCAGATAGTGGCTCTTTAGCATCATTTGCCATCGGAACTATGATTTCATTCACTTCTTCTGAGCTCACACCAAACGCTTGTTGGCGGTGTAGTAGACGCTCTGGAGAAGGCTGACTGAACTGGTTGCTGGCATCTGGCAGTTTTTTCAAGCTCAGCAGGTTGTCTTTCACCCACTGCTCATAAGGCTGTGAAGTTGCGATGGTATCTTTCACTTCTTCATCAGAAATGATGCGACCTTGTTCCAGGTCCGCAACAAAGATACGACCAGGTTGCAGACGACCGCGGAACTCAACATTTTCTGGTGCGATGTCCACAACGCCAGATTCTGAAGCCATAACCAGGAAGTTGTCTTTCGTCACTGTGTAGCGAGACGGACGCAGACCATTACGGTCAAGGGTGGCACCGACCTGAACGCCATCTGTAAAACATACCGATGCCGGGCCGTCCCATGGTTCCATGATATTCGCGTGGTACTGATAGAAAGCACGACGCTTAGGATCCATGTTTTTATTTTCTTGCCATGCTTCAGGGATCAGCATCATCAGCGCGTGTGGCAGGCTACGACCAGAAAGAACCAGGAGCTCTAGTGCCATATCGAAGTTTGATGAATCTGAGCTGCCTTCCTGACAGATAGGAAGAAGCATGTCTATTTCAGCCTGAGTAAACAGGTCTGATTCGATGATCGCTTCACGGGCTTTCATCCAGTTCAGGTTACCGCGAACTGTGTTGATCTCACCGTTGTGGGCGATGTAACGGAAAGGCTGTGCAAGACGCCATTTCGGGAAGGTATTGGTAGAGAAACGCGAGTGTACCAGTGCCAGTGCGGTCACCATAGTCGGGTTTTGCAGATCCAGGAAGTACTGAGGTACTTGCTCGGTTGTTAACTGACCTTTGTACACTAATGTCTTGTATGACATTGAGTTGATGTAGAAGTCGTCACCAATATTCGACACGCTTTCCAGGCAAACTCGTACGGTGTAGTTACGCAGTACATAGAGTTTGCGCTCTAGTTCTTCCGGAGTGATACCAGGGCCGCCAGAAATAAACACGTGCTCAAACTGAGGCTCTGTGCTTAGCGGATCGGCACCAATCATAGAGTTGTCGGTTGGTAGCACGCGGTAACCGATAACTTCAAGATCCAGGCGTTTGGCATTACGCTCCAGAATGTCACGGCACTGTTCACGTTTGTATTCGTCTTTCGGGAAAAGAACGACACCAACGCCATATTTGTCGAAAGAAGGCAGTTTAATGCCTAGTTTGACGGCTTCTTCTAATAGGAATTCATGAGGTTTTTGCAACAAAATACCCGCACCGTCACCGCTGCATGGGTCACAACCTTGACCGCCACGGTGTTCCATGCGAGCCAGCATATCCAATGCTTGAGTCACTACTTCATGAGATTTACGGTTTTTAAGGTGAGCAACAAAACCGATACCACAAGCGTCATGCTCCAATTCCGGAGTGTATAGACCCTGTGAATTTTGCTCTCTATCTACCATAGATACATCCTTCCAGTTCAATGCGACGCAAAGGTACGAGGCAGACCGAAGTTGCCTTGTGACACATGATGCGTCTTGTCCTTTATATTTATTATCGCCACCAGTCGAGGTTGACTGGTCTTGATTCCTTTCCGTATCTCGCAGGAAAAGTATTGCGAGAAAAACAATCCTTGGTGATATCCCTTTATTTATTCTCACTATTTAGTGATTTATATAGGTGGGAGTGGGATAACACCGACAATTCCCGCTGTGCGTGCTGTAATAAAAGTCACAAAAAATGCGGGGTTGTGTAAGTATCCTACAATTTTGTTACTTCGGATTGCAATGAAAAGTCGCCTCTGTGACCCAATTTTTTCGTTTAAATATGCATTTTTAGTTTAACATTTACGCAACATGACGCTTTTTTGTCTGTATTTATGCAAGTTTATTGATTTCACACCGATTGGGCGTTGTTTGAATTGAGTAATATTGTTTGTTTTTTCTTGCAGGGATGTAATTTAGTTACATAAATCGTAGTGAGATTTATTACGGTTTACTATTGGTGAGAATCTATGCAGTTACATGAGTTGGTCAATACACTAGGCCAAGATCTTCAGCGTCGTTACGGCGAAAAAGTCCATAAGCTGACTTTACATGGTGGCTTTAGTTGCCCAAACCGCGACGGCACGATTGGCCGAGGTGGTTGTACATTTTGTAATGTGGCTTCGTTTGCTGACGAAGAAGTGCAGATCAAAAGCATCCACGATCAATTGAAAGATCGTGCTGGAGAGATCCATCGAGCGAAGAAGTATCTGGCTTATTTTCAGGCGTACACCAGTACCTATGCAGAAGTACAAGTACTGAAAAATATGTATGAAGAAGCACTTAAAGCTGCTGATATTGTGGGTTTGTGTGTGGGAACTCGCCCAGACTGTGTGCCTGACTCGGTATTAGATTTGCTGTCGGATTACGTAAACCAAGGTTATGAAATTTGGCTTGAGCTAGGTCTTCAAACTGCAAATAACGATACGCTCAAACGCATCAACCGCGGACATGATTTTGAATGCTATGCGGAGATCACTCAGCGAGCTCGAGCCTTAGGGATCAAAGTTTGTACTCATTTGATTGTTGGATTACCGAAAGAAACCCGCGACGATAATATTGAAACGCTGCAAAAAGTGTTGGCCGTGGGCACTGATGGCATCAAGTTACATGGCCTGCATATTGTGGAAGGCAGTACGATGGCGAAAGCTTGGAGAGCTGGCAGATTAGAAGCCCCTGAATTGGAAGAATATGTTGCGATTGCCAGTGAAATGATTCGTATGACGCCCGCTGATGTTGTGTTTCATCGTGTCTCTTCCGCAGCTCGTCGTCCAACGCTGTTGTCCCCGCTTTGGTGTGAAAACCGTTGGTTAGCCATGACTGAAATTGGTCGCGCATTAAATAAAGATGGCGCTCAAGGCAGCTTAATAGGAAAGCCTTTTATCTACACGAAGCCGGAATTAAAAGCAGATTGCTCAATAAATAACTGATATATTTTTAGCAGTTTGCTTTATAGGTGGAAAAATGGATCAGTTACTTAATTGGCTTTGGAATGGGCAGGAGAGTTATGGATATATTGTCCTGCTATCGATAGTCAGTGCGATTGCGATAGCACTTATCTACTTTCGTTTCCAAAACGCACTTAAGCAGCTTATTACTGATTCGCCTTATCCAGTGCTGGTGCTAGATGCCAGCCATGGACAAATCCTACTTTCGAATCAAGCAGCGATGCAGTTGCTTGGCATTCGCTCACTGGGTACAGGCTTTTTGTACCCAGCCTTGTTTGAGCTTCACAAACTCTCTTCGTTGCTTGATAGCTTTTCCAGTCGCTATTTCCGTCACCAAGTCTTTGATTGGCGTTTATCTGAAAACGAATCTATTAAGGTTGAATTGTCCGGCCGAAAGAGTTTGCTACGTGGTCATCGTGTTTGGATCATGTACGCGCAACCTTATCAAGTCACTTTACAAGAGCAGCAGCAAGAGTTGGCGCAGTTAGAGATGGCTCGCTCAGCGCTAGATTCGCTGTCCGAGTTGATCTGCTTGCAAGATTGCCAAGGTAACTTATTGACGACGAATCGTGCCTTTGACCAGTTTTGGGAGGGGCGACGAGAAGAAGCCATCACTGCAACGGCGAGCCGAGTCGCTACCCGTAAAAGTGAACGCAAATGGACGACGGACACGCAAGGTCGCAGCTGCTTGCTTGAAGTGAATTTAAGCTCGTTAGTATCGCCAAGTGGTGAGCTACTCGGAACGTTGTCTATTAGTCACGATGTGACGGAATGGCATAAGATTCAGCAGAACTTACGTGATGAAATGGAACGTCGAAAAGACACTGAAGTCGCCTTGGCTCAGCGTGACACCATTCTTCAAACAATCTTAGATGCAAGCCCTGACTCTATCGGTATTTTTAATGAGAACATGGTGTACCAAGCGTGCAATAAGCCATTTGTAAACGCTTTAGGTATATCTGAAGTTTCTGATTTGATTGGTAAGCGTCTTCAAGATGTCATTCCCGTTGAAATGTACACGCGGTTGGAAACGAGCGACCTACACGCTCTACGACAAGCCGAACCGGTAAGGTACATCGATAAGGTCGTGAGTAGTGATGGCCATATTACGTGGTTTGATGTGGTGAAATCGCCGTTTAAAGACAAGGCATCGGGTACGAATGGCGTTCTTATCATGGCGCGTGATATTTCAGAGCGTTATCTCGCCGAGCAAAAACTCGAACAAGCGAACCTTGAACTTGAGAAATTGAGCTTTATGGACAGCTTGACGCAAGTGGCGAATAGACGCCGATTTGATGAACGTCTTCATGTACTTTGGTATCACCATATTCGTGAAAAATTGCCTTTGACTATTATGTTGTGTGACATCGACTTCTTTAAAGATTACAACGACTGTTACGGACACCAACAAGGCGACGAGGCGTTGATTCGTGTCGCGGCGGTCTTCAAGCAAGTGGTCAACCGTTCTTCAGACTGTGTGGCTCGATACGGTGGTGAAGAATTTGGTTTTATCTTACCAAACACGACAACAGAAGGCGCAGAGCAAGTCGCTCAGCGCATTCATCAACAAATTCGACAGCTTGATATGGAGCACGGTAGTTCGGAAGCTTCAGAGCACCTCAGTGTGAGTATCGGCTTTGTTTCTTACGTTCCTCAGCATGGTGATGAACCTGAAATGGGCATTGCTATGGCCGACAGTGCGCTATACCAGGCCAAAGCCGATGGCCGTAATCGCACCTGCATCCACCCTAGCTCCTTCTAGCGCTTTGTGACCGCTTGCTCTAAGTTGATAGCAAGCGGTTTAAATCACCGTATTAAACACGTTAAACTGCCTATACCTTGTGTTCTCGTCTGTGATCCCATGATTCTCGCCAGTTCATCAAGGTGAATGCCTCAAAATCAAACAGACCTAAATTGCGTTAGGCCTTGTACATCTGCCCGTTTTCAATATGTCGGGTTGATAGCTTGCTTGTGCCATGGAGTAGTGAATGAAGCCCATGAAAAATCTCGCCCAGTACTATGTAGACTTACTGGTGAAACTAGGGATTGTCCGTTTTTCAATTTTGTTAGCCCTAGCGCTGGTGGCACTTGCTGTCGTCGTACAAGTTGGTATCACTTTGGCTCTCAAAGGGCGCGTCGATGATATCGACATCGTACGTTCCGTTTTCTTTGGTTTGTTAATCACGCCTTGGGCCGTTTACTTCCTATCTGTGGTGGTAGATCAGTTAGAAGAGTCTCGTCAACGATTGACTAAGCTGGTTTCTAAATTGAAAGATATGCGTTCACGCGACCAAGAACTGAACTTCCAACTACAGCAGAACATCGAAAAGCTCAATCTAGAGATTGAAGAGCGGATTAAAGCGGAAGAAGCGCGTGAAGAGGCGATGCAGGACCTAGAAAATGAGGTTTTCCAGCGTGAGCGAACGCAATTAGAGTTAGCAGAGCGTACCGCCTTGTTACGTTCATTCATCGATGCGTCACCTGATTTGATTTATTACCGTAATGCCGATGGCGTCTTCTCTGGTTGTAACCGAGCGATGGAAGAGTTAACGGGCAAGAAAGAGCATCAACTTGTCGGCTTGAGCCCGTGGGATGTCTACAGTAAAGAAATTGCGCAGCCAATCGTAGATACCGACCAAAAAGTCTTTAGCGACAACCAAGCGATCACTTACGAGCAATGGTTGGAATACCCTGATGGGCGAAAACACTATTTTGAATTGCGCAAAGTACCATTCTATAGCAAAGACGGTCGCCACTTGGGGTTGGTTGGTTTTGGGCGAGACATTACTGAGCGTAAGCGTCACGAAGAATCTCTAGAAAAAGCCAGCCGAGATAAAACGACGTTTATCTCCACAATTAGCCATGAACTTCGCACACCGTTAAACGGCATTGTTGGCTTGAGTCGAATGTTGCTTGATAGCCCGCTGACGGAAGAGCAGCGTAAGCACATGCAGACGATCAACGTGAGTGCGATTACGTTGGGGAATATCTTCAATGACATCATCGATATGGACAAATTCGACCGTCGCAAGCTTGAGCTGTTACCTGCGCCATTGAACTTTGAAGACTTTGTCGCCGAGATAGAGAGTATTTCGGCGCTCATGGCGGAACAAAAAGGACTGCGTTTCGACTTAGAACGTTTGAGTGACCTACCAAAAGCGATCGAGGTGGACGCGACCCGTTTACGTCAGGTGATTTGGAACCTAGTGAGCAACGCGATGAAGTTCACCAAAGAAGGTGGCGTTGTGATGACAGTCAGCGCTGATGTCGAAGAAGACTTCGCGACTATCATTATGGAAGTCGAAGACACTGGCATCGGTATTCCTGAAGCTGAACTGGATAAGATTTTTGCTATGTATTATCAAGTTAAGTCGGGCAAAGACAACTTGCATGCGGTAGGTACAGGCATTGGGTTAGCGGTTTCGAAACAGCTGATCAATATGATGGATGGGGACATTACGGTCACAAGTGAAGAAGGCTTTGGTAGTACTTTTACTGTGTCGATTCACGTTCCTATTGTTGAACTCGAAGAGCCGGTAATCGATGCGAAGCGCGACAATGTGCATCTCAACATCTTTATGGTTGAAGACATTGAACTTAACGTGACGGTGGCTAAGTCGCTGCTAGAAAGTTTGGGGCATTCCGTGACGGTCGCGATGACTGGGGAAGAAGCGTTAGTCAACTTTGTGCCGGACCAATACGACCTTGCGCTGTTGGACATTCAACTGCCAGACATGACAGGGTTTGATGTGGCGAAGTACTACCGTGAGCATTATGACCACTTACCTCCGTTGGTGGCGTTAACGGCGAACGTGATGAAAGATCGTCGAGAGTACTTAGAAAATGGAATGGATGACGCAATCAGTAAACCATTAGCTGTGCATGCTATTCAGTCAGTGATAGATAAGTTCTTTGTTGATCGAGTCGATAAACCCGCGGTGATTGTTAAGCCTGAAGTCAAGGAAGAAGCAGCGCCTTCTCCTGTGATTGAGACACATCTACTGGATCTGGATATGCTAGAGTCTTATGTGGATATTGTCGGCGTTAAACCCGTGTACGACAGCATCAAGATGTTTGAAGACATGATGCCAGATTACATTGAGGTATTAGACTCAAACATGACCGCAAAAGATCAGGATGGCATTGTTTCTGAAGCGCATAAAATCAAAGGTGCGGCAGGATCTATTGGTCTTAAACGCATCCAAAGCGTCGCTCAAAAAGCGCAATCCCCGGATATGCCGGCATGGTGGGAAAATATTTCTGACTGGGTCGAAGAGATAAAGAATGAATACCAAAACGATATTCAGGTACTCAAAAGTTGGTTAGATCAAAGGAAATAACATGAAGAAACTTGCACCCGTAGCCTTACTTATTGCATCGCTCGTAGGTTGTAGTTCTGTTCCTCAAGTGAACTGGCAACAAGGCAGCCAAATTACGATGAATCAGGTGAATGTTGAACTAAAGAGCAATCTTTGGGTGAACTTAATGCCTGCGATTGAGGAAGAACCCGTGCAAGACGTTCAAGAGTTGAGTATTCAAGGTGCTTTGTATCTGGAAGGCGACAAACAGCTGCCTGCGAATTTGACTGCTGAGGCTCTGATTATAAAGCAGGGTACTACCGAGTGGATGATTGATGGTGGGGACTTGGAAACTCGCACTCACAGCGAAAATCAGTGGGAAGTGACGTTTACTTGGCAAGTTGAAGCCGATACAGATAAATCCGTCGATTTGGCGTTGCTGCTTGATGATGCGGGTAAACAACGTTGGCTTGTTGAAAAGCATGTGAAGATAAACAAGGTTTATTAGTTTCTTTCCCGCATAGAAAAAGAACCCCTTCGTATTTCTAGCAGACTGAATTAGTCTTCTAAGTCTCCACAGAAGCGGTAGCCTTCACCGTGGATAGTCGCGATGATTTCTGGCGTACCAGATACTGATTCGAAGTGTTTACGAATACGGCGAATCGTTACGTCGACAGTACGGTCATGTGGTTTAAGCTCACGTCCAGTCATCTTCTTAAGAAGATCAGCACGTGTTTGGATCTTACCTGGGTTCTCACAGAAGTGCAGAAGTGCACGGAATTCAGAACGAGGCAGCTTGTAGCTATCGCCAGCAGGGCTCACTAGTGAGCGGCTGTTAATATCTAGCACCCAACCGTTGAATTCGTATTTTTCTACTGAGCGCTTTTCTTCTTGAACTGCGTTAGTGCTCATTGAGCGGCTTAGCAGGTTGCGCGCACGAATAGTCAATTCACGTGGGTTGAATGGTTTTGTGATGTAGTCATCAGCACCAATTTCAAGACCTAGGATCTTGTCTACTTCATTGTCGCGGCCTGTTAGGAACATCAGAGCGATGTTCGCTTGCTCACGTAGTTCACGTGCTAACAGTAGACCATTCTTGCCTGGAAGATTAATGTCCATAATGACCAAGTTGATAGAGTTGTCAGACAACACTTGGTGCATCTCTTCACCGTCACTGGCTTCAAAAACAGCGTATCCCTCTGCTTCAAAAATACTCTTAAGAGTGTTACGAGTTACTTGCTCATCTTCTACGATAAGAATCTGCGGGGTTTGCATTGGCGGTACCTAAATTTGTGACAAAATTGTGCTAATAGAATAAATTCTAGGCAAAAATATAACATACAGGTAATGTGATTTTGATAATAAATCAAGTTGATCAAAAAAACACTTCTTTCAGCTATCCGCCTTCCTTGGAATTTTGCCAACTCACCAGTATCCAATGGCGACGTTTATTCTATAGGGCTTGTTTACCTTTCAGTTCCTTGCTTTGCAGGGCATGAAACGTAAACACCCTAAGATATGGAGCGGATTTTATATTGTTAACAGCATGCTAACAATGCTCAAATGTTAATTCCATTCAGTTTGTTGATTTACATCAATTGATGAAATGTAACTGTTATTAATCGTTTAAGAGTTATGATAGAAAAAAGTAACACGAACATAGATGTATCGTTATGGAATGCTTATTCAGAATCTTTTTTTCATTTTGAGGCTGAATGGCATACGTCAAGTTATGCGGTGATAACTGCTTGGAACCCCTACAGTAATTTGCGGTCAAAGAAAGAGAACTGCATAAGTAATCAAGAGTTAGAAAAACAACTTAAACACGCGAATTACGTGCTCGTTAACGTAGGTGATCGCAGCTTTGAATGGTGTGAAGAGAGTTTTGCGGCGGATATATCATTAGAAGAGGCTGTGCGATTGGCAAAAGCGTTTCAACAAAATGCCATTTACTATGTGATAGATGGTGATCTTTACTTAGTTGCGTGCGCGGTACCGAGCAAAAAACATTGGCTAGGAAAAATTAACGACAGGCTCGTATAACAGGATATCTCTCGTTGGGGTTATGCCCGAGCGAGCAAATTCACGGAGGAAATATGAGAGACATAACACCAGATATTTGTGACCAATTTGAAGACCAAGTGACGTTGCTGAATTTACCACTACAGAACTTTGGTCAACGTACCGCCTTTCATGGCGAAATTGTCACAGTGCGTTGCTATCACGATAATTCTAAAGTACGTGAAGTTCTAGAACAGGATGGCACTGGCAAAGTCTTGATTGTTGATGGACACGGTTCCTGCCAAAAAGCGCTGCTTGGTGATCAGCTGGCGATACTCGGTATCGAAAATGGTTGGGAAGGTATCATCGTGTACGGAGCGGTGCGTGATGTGGCACAAATGTCGCAAATGGACATAGGAGTGCAAGCGCTGGGTACATGTCCGTTTAAAACGGAAAAGCGTGGTGTGGGTGAAGTCAACGTGACGTTAACGATGCTGAACCAAATTGTTCAACCAAAACATCATGTTTATGCCGATTGGAATGGGGTGTTGATTTCAAAAGAAGCACTCGATTTTTAGAATCGGAAACCTAAACCTACCTCAAAGCCTTGTTGCCAATCTTGGTAATCCAACGTCGCGTGAATGTCTAACTTATCGGTAATTTTCACGCGGCTAGAAAGTTCAGCAGCGAGGCTACTGTCTTCGGTTTGAATGCCGTTGCTATTCTCAGATTTGTAAGATCTTACGGTACTTTTTACGGTGACACGATCATTGAAGTGGTAGCTGATCCCGCTGAGAAAGCCGCTTTGGTTTTGAGTCGGAGAGTTATTGACTCGCGCGCCTACATAAAGGTCAACAGAATCAAAAAGTTCATAGGCGTAGCCACCATCAATATTCCATACATCAAAGCTGTCGGTTTGGTAACTTTCGCTTGAGATAAACAGTTTGTGAGGAGACGCGCTTGTTTTCCCTGGAAGGGGAGGGAGATCGTTAGCAAAAGAAACGCCAGACACTGAAAACAGTAACAGAAAAAGCCATTTTTTCATGTCCACCACTCCTTGTGTCTAACTTTTTTATTAGTATCTGCTAAAAGCTTCTCACTATTAAAGCATAGAATATGAAAGCCAACACATCTATTTTCTAAATAATTCGATCCTAGGAACATTGATCACAGTTAAGTTGTTGTTAACTAGAAACAACACCGTCCAAATGTTTGATCTTGCGCTTTATGAGAAAGATCCGCTTACCTATGGCTCCTAATCACCCTTCGTTTAATGGCATTAACTCCTGAAGTTAGAAAACAAGGATGTTTTTCTTAAAATCAAGCGTAAGTAATTATACTTATATATCAATGACATTACGCAGAATAAACCTCTGGAAGACTGGAAAATAAACAATTTTTTGTTGACTCTGAATAGGAAACTCGGTAAACGTAGATATAAGCAAACACGATTAACGTTGAATATTTATTTATGCCATCTAACAGCCTAGTAGTAATGACCACGACCATTATTATT
>NZ_JAPEID010000156.1:0-925 GCF_028823755.1 Vibrio sp. VP6 | reverse complement strand
CGGCGTCCTAGTCAAGTGTAGTGGTCGCGTGCTTCACACCTTAATTGGGCGTTAGGCATAAGGAGAACACATGCAAATATGGCGATTAGTTGCTCATCATAAAGAGTCACAAAAAGCGCTCGAAAGAACGATAGAAATTGGACGAATTGCTATTGGTTGGTCAAGTATCGGGGATATTTCAGAATTGGCTCCAAGTAATTCTACTGAAATAGCAAATAAGCTAAAAACTATACAGCCTGATGTAAACAATTCCATGATGGCAGGGCCAAGTTTGTGGAACCTGTATGCAGAAGTTGAGCTTGGTGATCAAGTTATAGTTACGGCAAATGGTAAAAGAAAATGTGTCTTTGAGATTACAGGACCATATATTTTTGATTCTGAGAATTCAATTATTGGCTATTCCCATCAACGGCAAGCTGCTTTAACTGACATTGACCCTGAAGCACTATGGGAAGCATCTGAATTTAACGTAGCAAAAGGTGAGAATGTCAGGTGGACATTAGCGAAGTGTAAGGGTACGAAGAAATCGAACGCTATTGTGCACTTTGAAGGTAAAAGGTATTCGGTAACATCGACTGCAATTGAGCGAGATCGATCGGCACGTGAAAAGTGCATACGTCACTTTGGTTGCAGCTGCCAAGTTTGTGGAATGAACTTTCAAAATCTATATGGAGATATAGGGCGTGATTATATTCATGTACATCACCGAGTAGATTTAGCTCATAGCGACGGTGAGCATATTATTAACCCAGAAACAGACCTAGTTCCTCTTTGCCCTAATTGCCATGCCATGATTCATACAGATAAACCTGCTATGTCAGTGGAAAAATTGAAGGAAATTTACAATCGCAATTATGCCTAACAATCTGTTTAAGAGTGATTCGCAACGCTTGGCATTTTTGCTATGCGTTGCGTTTTGTGTTTA
>NZ_JAPEID010000155.1:0-954 GCF_028823755.1 Vibrio sp. VP6 | reverse complement strand
AACCATGGGCGTTATGCAGGTCAAGTTAATCTTAAATACGGCCAAGAGCCTGGTGTCCAGATTTATACTCATATTTCAGATCAATACAGTCCTTTTTTCACGAAGGTAATCAGTAGAGTCAGAGACTCAACGCATGTGCTTGATGGATTGCTTTATCACGAAAGTGACCTTGAAATAGCCGAGCATTACACCGATACAGCAGGCTTCACAGAGCATGTCTTTGCTTTAATGCATCTACTAGGATTTGCCTTTGCCCCACGAATTAGAGATCTTCATGATAAGCGCTTGTATATAGAAGGAAAGCCGGAGCAATACCCAGGACTTAAATCCATTATCTCTCCAACAAGTTTGAAACCAAAAGATATCGAGCCACATTGGGATGAGGTATTGCGTCTTGCCACATCAATTAGGCAAGGGACAGTCACCGCTTCTCTGATGATGAAAAAACTGGCTAGTTACCCCAAACAGAATGGATTAGCTAAAGCATTAAGAGAAATTGGCAGATTAGAAAGAACGTTGTTCATGCTTGATTGGCTTCGAGATCCGGCTTTGCGCCGCAGAGTACAAGCTGGTTTGAATAAGGGTGAATCACGTAATGCTCTTGCTAGAGCTGTTTTTATGCATCGGCTTGGGGAAATAAGAGATCGAAGACTTGAGAATCAAAGCTATCGAGCAAGTGGACTGACTCTACTTACAGCAGCAATTACATTATGGAATACGGTGTATATAGAAAGAGCTATAGAGGCCCTTAAACGAAAAGGTATCGAAGCGGATGGAGATCTGATTGCTCACCTATCGCCACTTGGTTGGGAACATATTAACCTCAGTGGTGATTACATATGGCGCACCAATACCAAGTTATCACCGAAAAGATTTAGGTCATTAAGGCCTGTGGATTTAAAGTCGTACAAGAAGCCTTAACGTAGGATATTTTCCGTTTTCCAAGCGGACCCC
>NZ_JAPEID010000154.1:0-955 GCF_028823755.1 Vibrio sp. VP6 | reverse complement strand
CGCCCTTTCTGGCGGCTTTTACGTTTGGCACAAAGTACCTTTAGGTGATGACTGTCTCACATCAGCCATTAGCAATCGCTGTGACATAATCCCGCACAGTCCCCAGTGTTTCGTTTGAAACGGAGTCTACCACACGAGCGCGACGCGCGCGCCAATCCAAGGACTTCACTTGGTCAGCCAGCACCACTCCCGTTGTTTTTTGGCTTCCGGTTATTTCAACTTCAAACGGATACCCTTTTGACTGGTTGGTTATGGGGCATACCAGAGCAAAGCCAGTTGCTTGGTTAAACTCTTTCGGGGAAATGACCAGCCCAGGCCGACTGTCTCCCGCTTGTTCGTGTCCGCTTTGCGGATTAAAACTCATTACTACTACATCGCCTTTCTCTGGTACTGCATACGTCATAACAATTCATTACCCATAGTTTCGGTGATTACTTCATCATGGCGGTTTTCATCAGTGATCTGACTCAAAAGCTGGGCGAGTGTTGGTTTTGCAGGTTCAATGATAATTTGTCGATTGAACACTTTAACCTCCACTTTGTCACCCACCGCCATATCCATATTTTTCAATACCTTAGAAGGTATACGCACAGCTGCGCTGTGGCCCCACTTAGCTATTGTTTGTGACATTTATTCGCTCCTTCCGGTCGGCCTTTGACCGACAGGGTTTGATTTACAGACCCATTGCTAGAGTATGTCAAGCTCCAGCAGATAATATGACCCCATCACGAGTCACCATTAAGTTTATACTCATAATTATGGATATACAATGTATATCCATACGAATTCATCCAACATTCGACACTTTTGTTGATGACTTGGTAAAACAGGTAGACTCCCAAAGCGGCTACGTTTAGCGCGATTTTAGCCTATCTAGTGCTTTGCTATCATTTTTTGTCTATATATTGTGAATTTCCCCTTTTTTCTCAGTTCATAAAGGGGATCGTTGGGGCGT
>NZ_JAPEID010000153.1:0-993 GCF_028823755.1 Vibrio sp. VP6 | reverse complement strand
CACCGAAGATCAAGCCCACACTGGCCGCGACAATGCCGAGGGCAGACGCACCAAAAGCGACGGGGCCGGTGATCGAATCCACAATGCGCTCTAAGGGGGATTCCCAAGGAAGGCCGGTACTCGATGCATTGGCAGCAAACGAACACAACCCGACCGAGACACCTAATAGTAGGTGCTCGCCGGAGCGCTTAAGTTTTTGAATCAAAGACATAACAGTTCTCCAAATAGAAATAACGCAGCACTCTTAAAAAAAGTGCTGCGTTATTGCGTGATAAGTTTGGCGTCGAGAAAAGGATTGAGCCCTAGGGCACGCAGTTCTTGCATGATTTCGAGTTGGCGACGGGCGTGGGCTTGCCGCTTAGCGTGCTCAGCTTCTTTTTTGCTGAGGTTTTTGATTCGGCCATTGGCTTTCATTAGGTATTCCTCTTTTCTGAAAACAAAAAAGCCCCATTGGTGTGACCCAATGGGGCTGCTTAAATAAGCAAGGTGTAATGATCGGCTTTAGAGATCCGGCTGTGCTCTCTGCTGAGAAAGCACAAGCGGATCACTGCTGCGGGAACAGCGAAGATAATAGCGTATTGAGCGTGTCGTCGTCGGGAGATTGCAGTCCCATCGTTTTGACGGGCGTCATGTCCCGTGAGCTGGATGTCGCGCGCTCGGTTTTGGTTCTTAATGCTCTCGCACAGAGCTTGTGATTTTTATGCTTTGCTTTAAAGCAACGAACTTTAGCTGTCATGAATATTGCTCTTCATTTAACCGTTGATAAAAGCCTGCACGTTGAGTTGTTCCGGCTTATGAACAACGCCCAGCCTCCGCCGCTTTGCGGATGGGTGTGATTGAAGAGCATTTTTTCCGCAGCAATGATGCTACGTGGCCTCTTCGTCGGCCGTTCTAACGTCCGTATCATGTCGTCATCTCGACGAGCGCGATAGCGGCGAACGGTCTGCCTTGGCGCGAATTGTTAAAGAACAAGAGCATAGTAAAAATTTTTGT
>NZ_JAPEID010000152.1:0-1001 GCF_028823755.1 Vibrio sp. VP6 | reverse complement strand
ACCTCTGCTTCAAGCTGACCTTCATACCCGTCCAATAATGAATACATGACCTTCCCCTTTCAAATTAGACATACTGTTGTGGCTAATTCCGCTGGCGCTTGCCAGTTGAACTGGCAAGCCCGGCTAAGGGCGGTAAAACAATGGATGTTCTCTATCCGTTATTCAACATCAGAGTAGCTTTTTACACCTTTCTTGATCCCTTTCCAAATTTCTGGCCATACCGGAATGGTACGACCGCAATCAAAACAGCTCATCACGACTTGACCATCACGGCCAATCAAGACATGACTGTTCGTTGGAGTATGACAACAAGAACAAGCATGAAATCCTGCAAAGCAGAATCCCGTCTTATCGAGTAGAGCAAAATTCAAGACCAAGGCTTCTTCATGAAGCGCGGTTTTGGTTTCAATCCACTCATTATTCACCCCGCACCACATGTATAGTCGACCATCACCATCAAGTGACAGATAACACTTGCGTGTTAAATGATAATGAGTAGTGACCTCAGACGGCGCATTCTCTCGGATTTGTAGAATATTGATGATCGCGTCAAGCTTTGACATAAGACCTCTCCTAGAACAATAAATAAAACAGAAGAAGCCCACAGGACTTCTCCTGTGGTTAGTGCAAAGCGTAAACGCTTTAGTTGGTTGGTGTTATGCCACGATTAATCGATGACACGAGCAATGTTATCCCACTCAGAATGTTCTCTGGCGTATTCCATGAGACGCACCTGGTGGTAACTGAAATTTTCCATTTCGGCAAAGTCGCCTTTTTCAAACGCAACGATCGCACAAAAACTCAATGCGATAAGCCAAATACATATCCCTGCCGCTTCTTGCGAAAACGAACCCGACGAGTAGTTGTGAGGGTTATCGAGTGTGACTTGCGTATTCATAACTGGATAAGCGAACTTACCCCCGTTATCTAACATCACAAATTCCCAATAGGCCCCGTGGTACTCTTTCAGAAATTCCTTTGAAAAACGGTAGATCGAGTTT
>NZ_JAPEID010000151.1:0-1010 GCF_028823755.1 Vibrio sp. VP6 | reverse complement strand
TTTTTCTTCGCCAACAAAATTCCGAATTTCTTACGACGTTTGTTTGCTGAAGGGGCTTTTTCTCAAGCGTTTGTCCCCGTTTTAACGGAGAATCACGCTCAAGGTGATATGGATAAAACACGCGAGTTGATTGCTCGTGCTGCCGGTACGTTAGGGGTTATTGTCTCTATTGTTACCGTGCTGGGCGTGCTGGGCTCTGGTGTGGTAACCGCGCTGTTTGGTTTTGGCTGGTTTTTAGATTGGATGCATGGTGGGCCGGCCGCAGAGAAATTTGAGCTAGCCAGTCTGATGCTCAAAATTACCTTCCCTTATTTATGGTTCATCACTTTTGTTGCGCTTTCCGGAGCCATTCTTAACACACTCGGCAAGTTTGCCGTCTCCTCATTCACTCCGGTCTTTTTGAATGTCATGATCATTCTGGCGGCTTGGTTTATTTCGCCACAGATGTCTCAACCGGAAATCGGTCTGGCTATCGGTGTGTTTTTAGGTGGTTTGGTTCAGTTCTTATTCCAAATTCCTTTCCTTATTAAAGCGGGCGTGATGGTTAAGCCTAAGTGGGGGTGGCGCGATCCTGGGGTGGTAAAAATCCGCACGTTGATGATTCCCGCTTTGTTTGGCGTCTCTGTCAGTCAAATCAACCTGCTATTTGATACTTTTATTGCCAGCTTTCTACAAACTGGCTCAATCAGCTGGTTGTATTATTCCGATCGTTTGTTGGAGTTCCCGCTGGGGCTGTTTGGTATTGCGATTGCGACGGTGATTTTGCCTGCGCTGTCTCGTAAACATGTGGACTCGCAGAGCGAAGGTTTTGCACATACCATGGATTGGGGCGTTCGCATGGTAACGCTGCTCGGGATTCCGGCGATGTTGGGTTTGATGGCGTTGGCGAAGCCGATGTTGATGGTGCTATTTATGCGCGGTGAGTTCTCTCCACAAGATGTGCACCAAGCGTCTCTGTCGTTGCTCGCTTACGCATCTGGCCTATTGAATTTCATGTTAATTAAAGTGTT
>NZ_JAPEID010000150.1:0-1012 GCF_028823755.1 Vibrio sp. VP6 | reverse complement strand
GGGCGTTACCCTACGGGCAAGGTTTTCCGCTTGTATCTTTCATCTATGGACTAAGATCGTCATCGCCCCGAAACGTCACAAGTGCCGTCCCTGGTCGTGTCGCTCTACAGTCCCTATCCAAAAGGATATCGCTGCAATCCTGAACGCCTTCACTCACTTCGTTCGTTACGCCTCGTCGTTCCTCCTCGTTGTCCTCATTCTGCTATCCCTGTTTTTATCGGTCACTTCAAGCTGGTCGTTTGAATGGCAGAGTGCACAAACTGGCTTCACGTTTGCAATTTAGGCGATGTCCTTCGCTCAGTAAAGAGGGACGTAGTTTCCTCTTGACAGAGCCAACGACACCCCCTTGTTCAATTGACGTAAAGACACAGTTTTGCACGCTCTTAGCCCTTCGAACCACCTTAACTTGGGAGTGCCCTGCACCTAAAACAGGTCTAGCAGGATGAGGGGTTTTCTAGGGAGTGAGTAGGTCAGAGGCTTTTTTAACTTTGTCCTTTTGCGGTTCGTCCGTCCTCGCGCCCTTCGGTTGCGGTCTAGTATTTTTGCACAGCAAAAATGGATGGTTAGAGCGTCATTACTACCTTTTTTAATTATATAAACAGGATGAATAAATAATGAAATATCTAACAGATTACACAAGCGAAAAACAAACCCAAGCTTTTAACGAGTTCGGTGCATTCTTTGCCTTTTCTAATAAGCAGTTCGACGAAGCTAAAAAAGAGGGCGTTAAATATTCTTCAATGGGAGCTGGTTTAATCTGTCCCGTTGGTAATGAGAAAAAACTATATGACCGTTTAGAGAAAATTAACAAAGAAGGCATAGCGCAAGACATTGCAGAAAATGGCAAAAAGGCAATCATTCGCCGTGAACTATTTAATCACGAATGTTTTTACACGGGCGATATCTGCGATTGCGCAGAAAAACTGGAAGAGTACGGTTACAGTTACGACGACATTTATCAAGTGTATAGCCACATTTGCAGAACTGAAGATGTGTATTAAGCACAAATAAA
>NZ_JAPEID010000149.1:0-1017 GCF_028823755.1 Vibrio sp. VP6 | reverse complement strand
TCTTTTTCCAAAGACTTGTAAAAAGTAATATGCGTCCCCTTCTCACCTTTAATGACATTCCCTCCAAGCTCTAATGCTTGCTTGAAAGTCAGCCATTGATTCGAGCTGAAATGATTCATTTGAGCACTCATCCAAAGCAACATCACATTCATTCCTGAATATCGGTTACCTGTCGAAAAGTTTTCAGGGAGACCGTCGGACTGGGTGACATCCCAAGGGCAAACCCAAGGTTTCACACCCGCTTCTAACGCTTCAATAATTTGATTGGTCACCTCTTGATGAAAATCGCGTGGTGCTTTCTTAATGGTTCGCTTCGTTGATTTCGTCATGATTTTTCTCACTATTAGAGAAAAACTACCCCCATACGGGAGTAATTTCCCGTATGGTTGGACGTTTCAGTCAAGCGCTAAGAGCGTTTAACTGAACAAACGATTTGATTGATGTGTAACAGACTTCACAATGAAAGTCCGTTTAGATCGATTTACTACATGAATAACGAAAGGATCTGTTCTTTAAAGAAAAGCGTCACAGATAAAGAAACGATTAACCATTGTAATCGATCAAATTTGCGACTCTGTGCCCTTATCGCATCCCGAATAGAATCTAACTGTTTTTCAGTGTGAGCTTCAAAACGAGTGAGGCGCTCCTTTACATTGTCCACGCTTTCTTGGGTAGCGTAATGCTGCTCTCGATTACCTTCGAAACCACGTTGATGTAAAAGTGCATTAAGTACATCTGATTGAGAAAATTCAATTTTCTTATCATCACTCATTGATGGAGTCTCCTTAGAGATTTAATGAAGCCATGCTTCCTGTTTTAAGTATATCAGTTGGCTAGGCTTGTCGCTGCCAGCATCCAACTGACAGCCCCAAAGCACAATGCTTTGTTCGTTTATTATACCAATTCACAACGCCAAGTAACAGCGCACAATTAATTCATTGCTGCCACTTCACTTCCTCTGGTATTAGCCAGCTCGTATTGAGTTAAGTTATCGACACGAGGAGGAACGACAAAAAA
>NZ_JAPEID010000148.1:0-1020 GCF_028823755.1 Vibrio sp. VP6 | reverse complement strand
GCGCATAATGCGCGATTTACAGTGATCTTTGATGCTTGGCCAGCCTTGCTTCTTGAGGTGTTGTTTCCAGCCTAAATCGTCCTCTTTAATGATGAACTGACGGTCAGCGTCATCGAGCACAATCATTTCCATCACCACTAAACGGCCACTTTCTCCTGACACACCGCCTTCTTTGTTGCACTTCTCACAGCCACAAGGGTTGAGCAGGCGCACGTTCTTGAGCTCATCCTCTGAGCACAGCTTTTCAAGTTGACTGATTTTGAGCGCCAGCTTGTCCGAACTGTTGATGCTGGAGTACGCTTTTTTTGCTGCCTCAGCGTCGCGGTCAGCAAATGAGAACGCGCAGTCACACAGCTTTCTCACCAGTTTGACGTGCACAAACATCGCCATCAGGTCGGGCGCGCCCACAATCGCTGCCGGCATTTTCAGTTGCTGGATGAAGGTTTGCGCCACCCCTAATGCGCTGTTGGTGTGCAAGGTGGCCAGTGCCAATCCACCGGTTTCGGCTTTACGGCAAAATTCAGCTGCCGTGGGCGTATCACGGATTTCACCAATGTTGGAGATGTCCACGTCGTGGCGCAGCGTCTCTTTACAGTAAAAGGCGTAATCCATTTTTACCCCTGAGCCTTCAAAGGTCTCAAGACTCGGCTGCACTTGGGTTTTACTGACAAAGTCCTGTGAAAACTCCACTGGGTCTTCCAGGGAATGCACGTTACGCGCAATGCGATCTACTTTTTCCAGCAGGGCGTACACCAGGGAGCTTTTACCGGAACCCATCGGACCGGTAATGATGATCCCCCCTTGGCGTTTGTGCACCATCTGGATGAGCGTGGCTAAATATGGGGTTGGTAAGTCCATGTCTTCGAGTGACAAGGCTTTGTTTTTTGGCGTCAGACAGCGCAGCGTCAGTTTCGGGCCATCGTGGGTTGGAATGAGCGCCGCGCGCCATTCAAACAAGCGCAGCTCATTGCCGACTTTAAGCGGAAGGCTGAATCGGTCATTGGCGGGCAGGGTGTATTT
>NZ_JAPEID010000147.1:0-1025 GCF_028823755.1 Vibrio sp. VP6 | reverse complement strand
GCGTCTCTACATCGATCACTTACGAATGCTCAAAGAAACCCGTAGAGCGCAATAGGACATTAATAATCACTATTGAAAAACCAGATGAGGAAAAACTAATGAAAGATATAAATTCTAGTGCCGCACCAGTTATTACAACGCAAGAAGCAAGTGAGCAGAAAATCCAGTTAGAGCAAGACCAGGGGACACTCCAATTACAAGAGGACGTAAATTGGTGCATAGCTCAAATGGACCATCACTTTATTGCTAGGCCTTATTGGGAAGAGACCACTACCCCGTATTTCACTCGCGGTCATAACATTGATGAGCAGTACTGGAAGACTGTTAATCAGATTGCAACAAAGCAAATCACGAAAACATATCCAACGCTATTGTATTCAGAGGCTTACAGAGAATTCAATCGCATGGCTTTTTTTTCAGTAAACATCATTATAAGCTCGCTCGCCGATATAGGCATTAAAGACAAAATCAATCCTAATGCATTAGAAGAAATACTGAAAATCACGCACCAAGAACTATCAGCACGAGCCCCCCATTCATTATCTAGCCATGATAAATCATTAGAAAAAATACAACGCTGTCTCAACATTTTTTGTGATGCAACAGATACGCCACCGACGAATTTTGTGTATTATTCAAACAACATGAATAACCTCAGAATAGCGGAAGTAGACAAAACTGATGACAATTGCTCTGGAAAAAGACAGCAATGAAATCGTACATGGTAGCGCATTAAGAGCTTTAGATGACGAGCATATACAAAAAAATGATTACATTTGTCCAGATGACAAATGCCTTATGCCTGCAATACCCAGCTCTTATAAAGAAACCAACATACCAGCGTCACATTTTAAGTATAAAGAACATTCACCTGAATGCATTGTTACTTTGCAAAAGAACAGTTCTAAAAAATCGAAAGGTACGAGTAATGAGTATTATTACTCGTACATAGATGTATTAAAAGAACCTTCAGAACGTAAACCAAGATGTGGTATAGCAAAACAAGGGACGTCGAATAAAACAGA
>NZ_JAPEID010000014.1:0-118260 GCF_028823755.1 Vibrio sp. VP6 | reverse complement strand
CTTTCAACTATCGTTTGAGAAATTTTGTATTCGCCCCAAGCCCATTCAATTAGAACATATGTCGCTGTTACAGCAATTGCACCGATAATTATGGGTTGACCTAAGAAAGCAGCAGCAAATAAGGCGGCTTCACCAACTGCGCTCTGGAGCATAAATTTGAACATGTCAGAGCCAACATTGCCGAACCAATCCACTAGGTGATAATCATCCTTAAATATTAAATCGGTTGTGGCTATGCTGGCCGATACCACAAACGTTAAGGCTCCGGCTCCTTTAAAGTTTGCAGCCCTAGATTGAGGGCTAAAGCCAGCTTGCATCGACTTAAACGAGTTAAGCGGATATTTTTTCCCATCCATATTGATGCGTGTACCATTCACAAACGCATGTTTGAGCCATGATTTCACTGTATTGATACTCATAGCAAGAGCAGCAACGTTTTTACCAGCATCAAGCCAAACGTTATGCAAAATTTTATGAGCATCCTCAAGATCAACAATCATTACATGCTGATGGTTCTTCGCCATTTCTTCTTCAAGAGAGCATTGCAAACCAATAGAATCACTCAACGCCAGCTGAGAGGCTAAACCTTCCGTATGTGCGGGGATCCCGTAGATTTCAGCAATACTTTTGCCTTCAGCGTATTGCGGGGAGTGTTTCTGAGCCTCTTGAGAAGCCAATAAACTGTCACTGACATACGCATTTTCCTGTTGCACCGCTCTCTTTTGGCGCAACTCTTCTGCATCACGCTCCGCTAATGCCGCCTTGACTCGCTCGATGCGCCTGTCCACGTCCGGTTCAATCACTTTTCGTCCACCTTGCCAAAGCCCAAGCGATTTGCCGTATTGTAGATGTTTCTCTCTAGTTGCCATATGTACTACTCTCACTCCACTGACAGAGAAGAGAATAACAGCTAAAGCGTCGGGGCAAAAACTTGCTCAAAAGTTATAAATTAGTTGAAAGTTATCCTTGTAGGGAAACATATGGAAACCATTAAAATATGAGCTTAACGTAGGATATTTTCCGTTTTCCAAGCGGACCCCTAAAAGCGCAGCGATACCCGCAGAAAAAACCGTCATTTTAGAAGAACTCATCAGTCACGATTTACCCATTATCGGTTTAGATAGCCGAGACCCTCTGGGCTTGCTGTTGCATCAAACCTTGTCAGCGCGTGACGAGCATTATCAACATGCCATCACCGTACGCAGCTACTCCGCGGCGGCTGAACTGGTGAAACACCAAGCAGGATTCGCCATTGTAGACCCATGGACTGCAAAACAATATCGCCAAGATGATGCCGTCTCCGTGCATGCTTTGGAGCCAAACATGTCCTTCTCTGTCTCTATTTTATTCGCAGAGCACACACCTCAATCCATTGCGACAAAGCAATTTATCACCGCCCTAAAACAACAGATGGTTTAGAGGTATAACTTAAAGTTATACCTGTCCAACAAATAAGCATTCGGTTTCCTAAATCAGTCTGGCTACATTAATCAGCAATAACGATGACGAAGGGAACCATCATGCAAATTGCTCAACCTTACCTACTCTTTCTTGGCGATGTAACCGATCCACTCGCAGCAAAAACCGCGCGTGGCATTTACCAATGGCGACCTGAGATTTGTCTTGGCCAAATCCGCCTGACGCCAGAAACCGTATCGCTTGGTTTAACCGACATGACACTACAACAAGCGCAGCAACAAGGAGCAAAAACGCTGGTGCTTGGCACAGCAAACCCGGGGGGAGTCATTCCCGAAGCTTGGCAAGCAACCTTACTTGAAGCGGCAGAAATGGGATTTGAAATTGCATCGGGCATGCACCAACGTTTGGCGGAATTTGCTCCTCTTGCCGATCTAGAACAACGCGGATTAACCAAACTGTATGATGTTCGCCATTATGAGGCCCCGCTCAAGGTCGGCAATGGCAAAGCACGCGCAGGCAAGCGAGTACTTACTGTAGGAACAGATTGCTCCGTTGGCAAAATGTACTCTGCCCTTGCCATTGAGCATGCATTAAAGCGTAAAAACTGTCGCGCAAAGTTCAAAGCAACAGGTCAAACCGGAATTCTCATCGCAGGCAGTGGCATTTCAATTGATGCCGTAGTTGCCGATTTTATCTCCGGCGCAGTAGAAGCGATCAGCCCTGACTTCACTGACCACGATTGGGACATCATCGAAGGGCAAGGTTCGTTATTTAACCCTTCGTTTGCTGGCGTAAGTTTGGGCTTACTTCACGGCGCACAAGCGGACGCTCTGGTACTGTGCCATGAGATTGGTCGCCCGCACATCCGCAACTTACCACATGCGAGCTTGCCAACCATTGAACAAACGATAGAAGCGAATCTGGCCGCTACTCGCCTAACAAATCCTAAAGCTCAATTAGTGGGTATTTGCTTAAACACTTCGGCGATCAGCGAAGAAGATGCGGCACAGTTATGCCAGGATTGGTGCGACACATATCAGGTGCCCGTCACCGACCCTGTGCGTTTTGGCGTTGATGCGGTTGCAGATAAGATCCTTACTATTTAGGAAACATTTACGGTTCATAAAATAACTGCGGTTTAGGGAAAACTAGTGAGATGAAAATTCATGTAGAACCTGTCACGATTGCTATGGCGACACCATTTCGCATCTCTCGCGGCAGTCGGACAGAGTGCCACGTAGTCCGCGTGACAATTGAACATCGAGGCATGATCGCCCAAGGAGAATGCACACCATACCCACGTTATGATGAATCGGTTGAATCGGTAATTAAGGCGATTTCTCACGCCGCGCATGAACTGCAAAGTTTGTACGCCAAAGGCGAAGCTGATGTGATGGCTCTCAAAAGCCAGCTTCAATCGTTATTGCCCGCAGGGGCGGCAAGAAATGCATTGGATTGCGCCCTTTGGCATCTTCACGCGCTTTTGAGCCACAAGCAGCAGGTTCACGACCTCTTTACGTTACCCGAGGCGATTGTGACGGCGATGACGGTTTCTATCGACACGCCGCAAGCGATGGCCAAACAGGCGCAAGCTTACCTTAGCCAAGGCGCAAAACTGCTAAAGGTAAAACTGGATGGTGAAAACGTGATTGAGCGCGTTGCAGCAGTACGCGACGCCGCGCCGCACGCGCAAATTGTCTTAGATGCGAATGAAGCGTGGCAAAACCTCGACCTCGCGACGGTATTTGATCAACTCGAACCGTTTAATATCAGCATGATCGAGCAACCGTTGCCACAAGACTGCGACGACGTACTCGCCAGCATTCCGCACCCCATTCCACTTTGCGCCGATGAAAGTTGTCACACCAGAGAGCAATTGCATCAACTGCTTGGAAAATACGAGATGGTGAATATTAAGCTAGATAAAACAGGCGGGCTCAGTGAAGCATTATTGCTGGCCGACGATGCAAAAAAACTCGGTTTTAGCCTCATGTCCGGTTGTATGTTGGGGACGTCGCTGGCGATGCGTGCTGCGTTACCCATTGCTGCTCAGGCAAGCGTTGTCGATCTTGATGGCCCGGTGTTGCTCGGACAAGATGTAACGCCGAGCTTAGTTTATCGCGACGGCGAAATCGTTCTTTCCAAATAGCCTAAACAATCCAGAGGTTCTGCTCCAAAAGTCAGAACCTCTGAGTTTATGATCTCGATTAAAAAACAATCAGCCCCATCATGAAATAAGTCACATAAATTATACGGTTATTACGGCATGCTAAGATTACAGTAGTCCAAGAAGGTGGTCTTATGCATCGAGTCATCCGGAAAATGACATGGAAGACGAATAGGCGGTAATCCCGCCCTACTCCAATGCAGTGCGTGGGTTTCTATAGCAACCCACTTCCTAGCAATTCGTAGGTTTTTCACGCCATCTTGCAAGGAGGCTCTATGCCTATCAACAAAATACGCAATATCGCTTTTGTCGGCCAAACCGGGACCGGTAAAACCACGCTGATAGAAAAACTGCTCTTCACCTGCGATGCCACGCACCATTTAGGCAGCGTAGAAAAAGGCGATACCGTTACCGACTTCGACCCTCAATCCATCCAATATCAACACAGTATTGAAGCAACGCCAGTCGCACTGCGCTGGAATAAACACCGGCTCAATATCATCGACACTCCGGGACAAAACGAGTTACTTGGCCGTACGATCAGCGTTTTTCCTGCCGTTGAAACATCCGCCCTTGTCATCGACCCTCAAACACCACTTAACCAAACTTCCGATCGCTTATTCACCTTTGCAAAAGAGCAGCAAAAATGTCAGATGATCATCATCAATAAGCTCGATAACCACGGTAATCAGTTAGAAAGATTGATGGGGAACATCGTTGAGCATTTTGGTGACCACTGCTTACCGATCAACTTACCTTCGGCTGACGGAGAATCTGTAGTTGACTGCTATTTCGAACCAGAATTGGGACGAGAAACCTTACTTGCAACGGTAGATGAAGCTCATGAGACCTTAATTGACCAAGTTATCGAAGTCGATGAAGAACTGATGGAACTGTATCTGGAACAAGGCTCCGAACTCACCGCAGAGCAACTGCATGATCCGTTTGAAGAAGCACTGAGAACTGGACATGTGATTCCGGTCTGTTTTGTCTCAGCACAAACCGGCGCGGGCGTCGAGTTGCTGCTGCGCACCTTGGCGGAGATCATGCCCATGCCAAACGAGGGTAACCCTCCTCTACTGGAAAAGAACGGCAAAAAAATCAAAGTAAATTGCGAAACCTTAGAGCACACCGTCGCACACGTGTACAAAGTCAGCGTCGACCCATACATGGGAAAACTTGCCTACTTACGTGTGTATCAGGGTGAAATCAATGCGGGCAGCCAGCTTTATATTGGCGAAAGCAATAAGGCATTTAAAGTTGGGCACTTATGTCAACTGCAGGGCAAAGATAGAACCGAGATCCCTCGTGCGCTTGCGGGCGACTTCTGCGTTTTAGCCAAAGTGGATGATCTCGAATTCGATTCAATCGTTCATGACTCTCACGAAGAAGATGGTGTTCAACTCAAAACGTTGGACCTTCCTGACTCCATGTATTCTTTGTGCTTGAAGCCTCTTAAGCGTGGAGATGAGCAAAAATTAGGAGATGTGCTGAATAAAATTGCCAGTGAAGATCCTTCGCTGCGCATCGAACATCGCGCTCGCACCAACGAAACCATCATCAGCGGACAAGGGGAGTTTCACCTCAAAGTCGCATTAGAAAAGATGGCGAACGTGTACAAACTGGACGTCGAAACCTGCCAACCAAGCGTCGAATACTTTGAAACCATCACCAAACCTGCCGAAGGGCATTATCGACACAAAAAACAAAGTGGCGGTGCAGGCCAGTTTGGTGAAGTGCAATTGAAGGTTCGTCCACTCGAACGTGGTGCCGGATTTAAGTTCATCAACAAAGTGGTGGGTGGCGCCATTCCAACCGCGCTCATTCCTGCTGTAGAAAAAGGTATTTTGCAAGCGTTAGAGGAAGGCGCGATTTCTGGCAACCCAATTAAGGATGTGGAAGTCACCGTTTATGACGGTAAATATCACTCCGTCGATTCGAAAGAAATTGCGTTTGTCATCGCAGGTAAGAAAGCTTTTTTAGATGCGATTAACAACGCCGATCCTATTGTGTTAGAACCCATTGTCCAGATGGAACTGCACATCCCAACCGCGAACGTTGGCGATGTTTCTGGTGATTTATCTGGAAACCGAGGCTTGATCGAAGGCACCGAGCCAATCGACAGCAGCTTCACCTTACTCAGAGCCAAGTCACCAGTAAATGAGCTGCAAGATTACGCTCGTCGATTACGCTCCATCACTGGTGGTGAAGGCAGCTTTAGTATGACCTTAAGCCATTACGAGCCCGCGCCACCAGCAGTGCAAAAACAGGTCTGCCAAGGCAGTGCACAACAAGGTTAACTCCCTACGATTCAAATCAATCATATGAATAAAAAAGCGCCCTCATTTTGAGGGCGTTTTTAAGTAAAAGAAAAATTATTTATCGAGAGACAAACCTATCTGACTGATTTTGCTTTCAAACTCTTCGATGCTGTTCGCTTTGTAAGTCGGAGCACCGTTAAAGTAGCGCGGTTTCTCTGGCAGCATCGCATTTTTCAGCTCTTGTTCTTGGTCGATATTGTCATGGTAAACCGTTACACGATTTGGAATATCCTGCTTCATTACAGCCATTTGGGTTCTCCTTTATTAAGACGAATAGTAAGCGTAGAACGAATTTAACGGAGTACAGGCGAGACTGTGTAAAATTTAGACACTCACAGCAAAATCATATTTAAACAGTTGCATTTAATATTTTTGAGGCACTTTGTCGTGGCTATTGGCAAACGTGAGTGCAGCGATTAAGGTGAGCTCTCTCTACATGAAGACAGGAAGTCCGGTGTCGCAGCAAGAACTCAACCAAATGGGCAGTGCCAAAGTTTTTCTCATCGAAAAAGATGGCGTCCAAGTAATAGAAAAACGTAACCCTACTCAAATAGAAGTGGCGTTTTATCAACGCTATGCCGAACAGTTTAACGCACTTGGAATACACGTACCGCGCTTGATTCAATTCGACGACCAGAAAAACGTTCTGCACATTGAATACGTTCCCCACGCAGTCGAGCAAGCATTCTTACTTGAAGATGGTCGAGTCATTGAACAACTCGTCAAACTGCACCAACTTCCACCAACATCAGATGGTGTTTATCACCGCCATCAGTGGACACCACAAGCGACCCAACAAGCACTCACTACACTTGAACTGGGCTCAGAGACAGAACAGTTCTTCCACAACCTCCAACAACGATCGGCGCACCTTTTCGATGGGCACAACTTGATCTCCGGAGACTCGAATGCTGGAAACTGGGGACAGCGCGAAAATGGCGAGCTAGTACTGTTCGACTGGGAACGCTTTTCTACAGGGCATGTCGCGATAGATTTAGCACCGCTCATCGAAGGCATGGGCACATTTGATGATTACTTGAAGGTGGCAGGCAAGTATGTAAAGTGCGCCGAGAAAGGTGAAACAACAGAATTAGCGCGCGATATCGGAATAGCAAAAGCGTGGATCGTCGTCGAGGTAGTCAACATACTGGTCTCCAGAAAAAATCCGCAGACCAGCAAATATTTGGACTGGTTTCGACAAACCTTGCCGCAATGGGCCAAAAACCTTAACGCTCAGGTGATGAGTTAGGCTCTGAGATTTGATACAAGTGACGCTCAGGCTCTGCACATGTGGTTTCGCAGTTGCATACTTTGTCGACACCGACGTTGTTTAAACCGCCGCAACTTCCTTTAATACGCTTGTTATGAAAGATAACCCCAAGCGACATCAACAAAATAATCGCGAGAAAACCAAGAAAGGTAAACAACCAAACCATACTAACCTGCCTTTTTAATCGACGCCTTTACGCTAAGTATAGCTGGGCTCGATTTTGCGGCGAATAATGCAGCAGCCTGTTTTGGGCGTGCTAGCAACGAGGGTTTGGATTTTTTACCGCCGCAGCCACATGATCCGCATCCACCTTTTTTCTGATGATTGGTTGATGGACGACCTTGCGATGCGTCTGTCAGTGGCTCTCTCGGAACGGCAAGTACATCTTCCAATGAGCTGCGCGTTGAAAGTCTGAACACTTGTTTGCCACTGTGCAAAAGCTTTTCTAATGCGCGCTCGCCGATGTTGCGCACCAGCACAGCTTCTACATTGTAGTCTTGTAAAGATTGGATAAGCTGGGACTTCGCTTTGCAGCCAGCTTGGGGCATTGCAGCGATGTTTGCTAGGTTTTTAAGCATTCCGTCAGTATCAGAATAAATAGCGATGTAAGGCGCTTTGACAAAATGGTTTGCCACCCGCTCACCATCATTAGGAATAGCATAAATCATAAGTTTGACTCCTCATTCGGAAAAACTAATGCATGACCTTCAACTAAACTTTTTGCGACCTTGAACCGCGCACTTTTTACTGTGTTGCCAAAAGTTTGTCTAGATATGCCCATTTGATCTGCGGCTTGTTGTTGGCTGAGTCCCTCTAAATCAGCCAAGCGCAGTGCTTCAAGTTCTTCTGGCAATATGGCGACTTGCTCCAACTGATGGAATGGCACGCCATTGGGCTTGAAACAATGGTGCGCTGCACGGCCGCATATTCTTCTTTCTATTTTTGGTCTTGCCATTATCGTCCCTCTCAAACACTGTGCTACGTTACGCCCAAATTATGGCATATGCCAATAACATTTTTGGCATATGCTAATAATCTAAGTTTGCAAAAATCGTATTTAATAAGATGCTGGCTGTTTTCACACCACAACGCATCTTCAATTGCCACTTGCTTAAAGCCAGCTCAATACTCAGTCCTACAATTCAAGCATTTACATGCGTTTGATGATTCTGACTACTTTGTCTCCAAGTCATGGTGCGACGCTTGGATAGCGCCAAAAACACCGGTTTTATTGACACAGATAGATCATTCTATTGCTTTGTTATGACGTAAACGTCGGAAACAGGGCTAATATTAACGGCATACAAAATCTTGATTTAAAGAGGGATAAAATGAAAAAGACAATGTTGGCGTTAACTGGTGCGGTAATTATTCTTGCAGGCTGTCAAGACGAGAAACCAGTAGAAACAAGTGCAGTTGAAGCTCCTCAAGCAGTAGAAATGGAAGTCACTGACACTGAATTGCCTGTCGATGCAGTACCAGTGGAAGAAGAACAAGTGATCACCACAGAAACGTTTGTAGACTCAGAGCACAACGCGAAAAACGCGCTAGATTGGAATGGTGTCTACAAAGGCACACTACCATGTGCTGATTGCGCAGGCATCGACGTAACTCTGACGCTAAATCAAGATGGCAGCTACGTGCTTGAGCAAAACTACCAAGACAAAGAAGATGGCAAGTTCAAATCAGAAGGCCACTTCACATGGGATGAAAACGGCAGCATCGTAACGCTGACCGACGAAGACGCACCAAACCAATACTTCGTAGGCGAGAACATGCTTATGATGCTAGACATGAACGGTGAGAAAGCAACTGGCGAATTAGCTTCGTTTTACAACCTAACAAAGCAACAATAATCGTCACTCTGACCTGATAGATGTTGAAAACCGAGCCTCCCCAAGCTCGGTTTTTTTGTCTTCCCTAATCTTCCCTTCCCCCAACCATACTGTTTTGTCATTACGCAAAAAGCGAAATCACCGAAAGCCATACATTTCCATACGCTTTGCTGATAGAGGCTTACAACACCATTTTGTACACTGTTCAAAATAAAATAAACGGTACAGGAAATACAAATGAACAAGACACTTATCGCACTACTAACTTTGGCAGCAGCTGGCACCGCAACGGCAGGTGACACATACATCCGTAACGGCAACATCTACAACAACCAAGGTGGTTGGGTTGCGGAAGTGGGCGTAGCTCAAGGTAGTGACCTATTTAAAGATCAAAAACACAATACTGCACCAATTCTAAACGGTGGTTACCACGGTGAAGACTTCAACGCAGATTTGGGCGGCATCAACTACCGCTTCTTGGGTGAAACCAACGATCTGTTCAACATGAGCGCATACGTGGTAGGCAGCGGCATTATTCGTGATGGCGATGTAGCAAAGAGCTTGAAAGGCACACAAAAACGTCGTTTAGCGGTTGATTTAGGTCTAAATACCGATTTCACTCTAGATGAGCACAACGTCATCTCGACATACCTACAACACGACATCAGCGGCGCATACAAAGGTTACTTAGCGGGCGCGACGTACTTCCACATCATGAACTTCGGTAGTGTTGATTTTGTTCCTTTTGCTAACCTAACTTATCAAAGTGAAGACTACGTAGATTACTACTTTGGCATCAAAGATCGTGAAGCGACGGCAAACCGCAAAGCATACAAAGGTGATGCAACTGTAAGCTACGGTCTGGGCTACAAGCTGGTTATGCCAATTAATGACAACTGGCAAATCAACCAAACAACTCAATACACTCGCCTAGGCAGTGGTATCAGTGATTCATCTGTTGTAGATAGCGCAAACCAATGGGTTGTTGGCGCAAGCGTGTCTTACAACTTCTAACTCAGATTTTAATTTGAAGTCTAAAAAAGCCATCGTACTGATGGCTTTTTTGCTTTCTAGAATATGATGATGCGATTGGCATCAAACAGGCTAACTACTGTGAGCAATCCAAAGTCGGTGTAAGTCGCTGTAGCCCGTATTCTTAACTTGCACGCCCCGAACTTGTTGAGTTTTTGTCACTTCTTCGTAGCCGATGAACAAAGGCAAATAGACATATTGCGCGCGCAACGCCTCTTCAATACCCAGCAAACGAGAAATCGGTTGTTCATAGGCAATGGCTTCTTGAAGCTGCTCGCGGTGACGCTCCATCTGGTTTTGTTCGAAACTAAAACGTAAGCCAGTCGCCACCGATAGCCATTCGAAGACCCCATATTCAAATGGCGCTTCCATGACCTCTTCAATGAACAATAAATCCGCCAAGTGTGAAACTGACTCGGGAAAACTAATGTCTTCCACTTTGATGACCTCTAACTCTAGCCCCGTGCTACGAATAACCTCATGCAACCATTTAGAATGTCGCATCAGGTTCGGGATAGTCCATATAGGTTCAGCAAGCACAACTTTGCCTTGTAGCGTTGGCGCTGTCTCATCGCTACAACCAGGCTCAAGAGGCGATAACTGAATACTGTCGACGGCACTTTGTGGCTCATGGTGCCGCTTTTGCTGATTAATATAGTTGGCAAGCTGGCGCCACTCTTGTTTCGTCAGTTGCGAATCTCGCCTCTCACGATAGGTGAGATAGGAAAGTGCGCTGATTTTTTCAATCTCAACATGATCCGAGACTTGATTGAAACTCAGCATATTCAAGTTTTGAACATCGCCGTGAGAAAGCGTAATTTGATCCAAAAGCGCGCGTGCAGAAAAATACTCTTTGTGCGCTTGCAGCGTGATGCTCTCTTTGTTCCAGCTGCTGATTCGAAATGGCCCAGTACCGATATGATATGAATAACCCGAGCCAAAAGAGGCCGTGTCTCGACACAATATTGAGGCATGTGGCGTGGCTAACATGTATGGAAAGAATTGGTTTGCGCGTTTGAGCACTATCTTCAAGCAGTTCGGTGTTTCGGCTGTAACGGTTTCAATGCATTGCCAAAGCTCATAAACCGGCCCTTTAATTTGCTTGAGTCTTTCTAAACTCCAAACCACGTCGTCTATACCCAGAAGCTCACCATCATGACGAAAAATGCCCGGCCTTAACCATAACGTCATGACGTTTTCTTCCATTTTCCATTCATGCGCTAAAGCGGGCTCAATGCCACCATTGGAGTTTTGTGTTAGCAGCCCATCATAAACACTTTTGACTACGTGTAATTCGGTATGACGGAAGGTTTCTGCGGGATCGATATTTGAAACCCACGGATAAGAAGAAATAAGAATGGCGTTTTTAGACTCATTCAGCTCGTTCACTTTTTCCGATGCAATCGTAAGCGAACGAACCGCCGTTTGACCGAACCAATCGATAAGCTTTGTTATCGAATTCATTCTGCCCCTAGCAAGCTCTTCCACCAAAAACTCGGTCATCGCTTGTTGCAAAGTAATGGTGATACTCAAACGGCTTGGGTTGCTTCGCCCAATCGCCGGTTGCCAATCCACCCAACCGTAAGCGGCCAGCTTTTTCATCACAATGGAAACGTTACGTCTGGACGTGCAAATCACAGATTCGAGTTCGCTAAGCGTCACTAAATGATGCTTATGCGGTTCAAAATGTTTGAGCAGAAAATCTAAATATCTAAGATTTACATCGTTCACAGTGCTTCCTGAGCGTTTTTCTAAAAACCAAAAATAACACAGGAAGCTTAGTGACCAAACTTCCTGTGTCATATCTATATGAATTCAAACTGAGGGCTTAACTGAACAAACAACAGCACACCGCTTGAGTTAAGCCCAAAGAACTTGAATAAAAATGCTTAGAAACGGTAGCTCATACCAACAGAGAACGCGCTGATTTCTGCTTCAACGGTGACTTTTTCACTGCCGAGTTTCGCTACGTCTAACTCAGGTTTCATGTATTCCCATTCAACCTGTAGTGCTAGATTTTTTGTGATCGCGAACTCAGCACCTAAGCCGTAAAGTCCGGTTACTGTCGTTTCAGAAAACGTCGTGTGGCCTTCGTCACCAGTTAGCACAGAATTGCTTACTTTAAATTCCGCGTTGAAGTAAGAAAGACCCGCTTTCGCGAAAAGATTGAAACGGTCACCGATTGGCAGCGTTAATTTAGGTTGGATAGCCAAAAACTTCATATCACCAACGGTAACGACAGAGCCGTCTAGAGCGTCGTAACCACCGATCGCACCTTCAAGAGAGATATACTCGTTGAATGTGTAACCACCAAAAACTTTGCCAGACAGACTTTCGTTGTCTTTAACTTCAAGTTTCTCGCTTGCGTTGTAGGTATTTGATTTGATTGAACCACTGATATCATCAAACGTTGCTTTACCGATCGATGCACCAATGTAAGGAGCGGCGTTTGCCATAGAACAAGTTGTTAGAAGGGCTACTGTTAGCCATGTTTTCTTTAACATTGTATTTCACTGCCTGTTTTATTATTGAGTTTGTGTATCGCCCTTCCTTAAGCATGTCGCGTTATCCATCTCGCTTGGCGTTAAACCGAGCGAGATGTTAGTGAATAAAAACTCAATAAAACACGAAATAATTAGACACAACTTTTCTATTTTCCTTCTTAATTAAGAATATTTAGTCTTAATCACAGACACTGCTGCTTTAACCAGTTGGTCAGTTTGACGATCTCGGCCTGCTTTGCTCGGTTCTTCTTGTGCACAAAATAAAAACTGTCGCCGGTTTCTAAACCATGAGATGGGATGTAAACCAAGTCTTGTGCTTTATCTCGCTCGTTCAACATGAAGTCATTGGCAAACGCGATGCCTTGATCGTACCTTGCAGCCTCGATCGCCAAGAGCATGTGGCTAAAATGCTGAACATCGACATCATTTGGTAACGTGTAACCACCCGCTTTGCACCATTCGGCCCAATCTTTCCCTCGTTCACGATAAATAGAATCTGTCGAGAGAATGGGATATTGCCACAGTGCGTCGGGGATAGATTGGTCTTGGATTTCTTTCCAAATTTTATGGCTACAAACTGGGTACAGCGTTTCAGCATAAAGCTTAACCGCCATATAGTTTCGTTTCGGTTTTTGCACAGTAATAAAGCAGTCGCCCACGCTGTCCGTTTGCTCTGGATCGCCCGCGACCATATTGAGTGTGAGGTCGATTTCAGGATACAAGCGCTTAAAGTCTGCCAAACGTGGGATCAACCACTTCACCGCCAACGAGCTGTAAATCGCTAGCCGAATACTGCCTTTATCCCCTTCTCGCACCTTTTGGCTCGCCATCGCAATTGAGCTAATAGCCGGGCTGATGTCTTCTAAATACCGCGCGCCCGTATCCGATAGTGAAAGCTTGCGACCTTGGCGAATAAAAAGCGATTCGCCCAAATAATCTTCAAGTAAACGAATCTGATGGCTCACCGCACTTTGCGTCACATTAAGCTCCTCGGAAGCAAGGGAGAAACTCAGGTTTCTCGCAACAACTTCAAAACAGTGAACCGCTCGCAATGGTGGCAATTTCATTATCTAAAAATCTCATACTTGAACTAATAAATATCACTTCACTTCATCCTATGACATCACCTAATCTTTGGCAAAGAATGAGGAGAAAAATGTGAAAGTCACATCTGTCGGGGCAGCAATGCTGCTATTAATTGTCGGGAATCTTATTGCGGTGCTTTCGGACTCTTTGATCAAAAGTGTCGCGAATGAAGTGCCGATGTTTCAGTTTGTCTTTTTTCGACAAATATCAGCGGTTATGTTCCTCCTTCCTGTTTGTTTGTTAGCAAAACAAACAAACTTTATGGAAGGATTTAAATGGCATGCGGTTCGTGCTCACGTGTGGCTGTTGGGCGCGGTATTTATGGTTATGGCGATCTCATCTTTGCCGCTCGCAACTGCGAACGCGATCTTTTATGCCGCGCCATTGATCATGCTCCCTCTCGCTGCGATTTTTTTCGGTGAACAGCTATCTAAACAATCGGTCGCTGCGGCGGTAATGGGATTTGCAGGGGTCTTAGTGATTATTCGCCCGGATCAAATTGATTGGGCAGCAATCTCAGCGTTTGTGGTCGCGTTAACGTTAGCCATTAACAATCTGTTGATTCGTAAGTTGCCAAAAAACCAATCAGTGATGCAAACCTTGCTGATGACCAACTTGGCCGGTATTCCGGTTGCGTTGCTGTTGGTGCTCATAGAGGATCAGCCTTGGCAATGGGACGCGTTCCCTGTCGCGGCAGGGTCAAGTTTGTTCATTATGATCTATGCGGCAACTTGTGTGCTGGCGTACCGTTCTATCGATAGCAACAAAATCGCGAGTGCAGAATACAGCGGTTTGATTGGTGCGGTTGTCGTTGGCTTTATCTGGTTTGGTGAAATACCAGATATTTTCATGGCCATCGGTACAGTGATGATCGTGGTGCCACTGATCTGGCTATCGAAACGCGAGCGTCGCAAGCAGAAAGAACATGCTCAGCTTCAGGCTCAAAAGGAGCACGAGCAGCAAGTACATATCGTTTCGTAAGACCTAAAAACTATACGATGAATGCAAAAAAGCCCTTTCGTCTATCAGACCAAAGGGCTTGTCTTTATCACTCAATTCAAGCGTAGATTATTGTGGCAGAACCACTTTGCCATCTTGAATTGGGAAAGTTTTCGTCGCAGGTTTGCTTGCCATACGAACTGTGGTTGGTGCACCAGCCACTTCATACGTTACGTCGTAACCTACCACTTTCTCAGAAATCGTGTATTCGGTGTGACACTGCTTCTTCGTGGTCGTAATTACATCGCCCTTCTGCACATTTTCTTGAATCTTACGACCCGTCAATGCGCCTGCGATCGTGCCTGCTGCGGTTGCGATGACTTTACCAGAGCCACCACCAATTTGGTTGCCTAGTGCTGCACCAGCTGCCGCGCCGCCTACCGTACCGATGATTTTGTTGTCATCAGTTGGCTCAACTTGCTGAGTCACTACCACATCTTTACATACTTGGTGAGGGTTTTTCACAGTTTCAGTGACCGCTTCCACCAAAGTAATGTTTGCTTGAGTTGGCGCTGGTGGCGTTTTGTCTTTACAGCCAGCTAGTACAGCAACAACTGCCGTTGCAATTGCGATAGATTTCATATTCATGATTTACATCCCAGTATGGTTTGCTTTGATGAACGGTATAGTAAATCGCGAAGAGAAATTCACATCAGGCGAAAACAAAGCCTCTGTCATTACGGAGTAAAAAAACGGCGTTTTATAAAGAGAGCGTCAGAACAATCTCAGCAAGAGGTTAATTGAGGCCAATTCACATCACTGAGGTTTATTGTTTTGCGCTATTCACTGTGGGAGGTGATGGTTTGCACTTGGGCAAAACCATCACTAAAGACATTTGAGTTACGCCAAACTCAAAAACAGCTCGTCGTCTGTGAGGTACTTATGACGATGACTCAAATTGCGAACATGCATGAACATAAAATCCGGAAAACCAGGGGCGATGATGTTGTTTGGTTCCCAGCACACACCGCCGACAAATACGTAGCGGCCTTGCTTCTCTTCATCATGCAGTTGATTGTTAACAACTGAAGATAACTCGGCGCGGCACCCTTCTACCACACAGACGATTTGGCCTTTAAACAAGCCAATGACACGTCGCACGAGGTTCGCTTTAATACCGCATTTCCAGGCTTGGCGTGTTGCCATCTCATAGCCGTGTTTTCTTATCGCTTTCTTTTGCAAATGTACAACTAAATTCATTTTTGAACCCTGATTCAAGCTATTACGTGAAGCCCAAAGTCATGAAAAAGCAGATAAACGCATAGATAAACTATGTGATCAGGCTAAGTGAGTGCTCTGCGAAAGAACACTTTCCACAATGCCGCAACGTTGGGAGTATCTATCAATCATAGTCTCTAGCGACGCAAAAAACGCAAGGGAGCAAAGATTGATATAAGACTTACTATAACGAAATCACCCTCTTCGTTTACCGATATAAATTTATCGAAACAATAGAGGGTGATTATCAAGAAAGGAGCTAAAAAGCGTGGTGTTTACGCATCAATAAGGTAGTTCTGCCCTTCGCTTTCGAGGCGATCAATGAGCTTACGACATTCATTTAAATCAAGCGGTTGTTCAAAACGACGTTTAAGATTCATCAAAAAGAAAATGTCTTCACACATTGCCTTTTCTGGCTCATCACTGATCTTAGCGACTGGAGAGCCATTACAGGTCACCATTTTAATCACGATGGAAAGCGGCTGATACGCCTCGCCTTGATCGTTAACGTAATTGCCCATGTCATTTGCCAGCGACGTACCGATACCGAAGCTCACTTGCACACGGCCTTGGAAATGCTCACAAATGTCTAGCGCTTGCTCGAAGTTCAAACCATCCGTAAAGACTAGTGTCTTCGTCATCGGGTCGATGCCAAGCGACTCATAGTGCGCAATCATCTTTTCGCCCCAAGTGAATGGGCAACCGCTGTCGTGACGAACGCCAACGTACGCATTACTCAACTCTTCATCGAAGTCTTTGAGAAATGCATCGATTCCGATGGTATCCGTCAGTGCGATACCCAGTGCGCCATTGAACATTTTTTGCCAACGTTGCAGGGCAATTTTCTGCGAATCACGCACGTTTACTAACGCTTGATGGCCCATAAACCACTCGTGAGCAACCGTGCCAATTGGGGTAAGATCTAACTCTCTCGCCAAATGGTAGTTACTGGTTCCCGTCAAGCATTGTGGCAATTCCTTGCTTAAGTACTCCAACATGGTGCGCTGCGCTTGAAAAGAGAAACGGCGACGCGTCGACATATCTGCGAATTTGAAGTTAGTAATGTTGCGACGTTCTAGTTCGGCTTTCAAATAGCGAACTTTGTCTTCCAATACGGTTTGGAACTGCTCGAACGGGATATCTGACCAACGTTGACGGCTGCGAACTTCCGACACAATGCTCATGATGATGGTTTCGTACAGAATGGTTTCCTTCCACAAGCCATTGATTGTAATGCGTAACTGGCTTGAGCCATCCGACATGGTTTTGTTATGGAAAGAGACATCGCTTTGCGGGTTAAAACGGAAGTGACGTAACGCTTCGACAAACTCGGGCTTTAGGTACGGCGCAACGCGCTTCATGTACGCAATTTCATCTTCAGTAAAGCGAACATCTTGAAGTTTAAGAACTTCTGCCTTTATCTGGCAGCAATTCCGACAGATCTTCTTCGCTACGCACGATAAATTTGTATGACACCATCGCATCAGGATAAAGCGCGGCAACGGCACTCATCATGTTTACTTTGTACACATCAAAGTCCAATGCACTTTGAATGATGCGAGAAGAAAATAGTGTGGTCGTCATTCGGAGCCCTTCTACATGCCCTTCCGTGGGTATATAACTTTTTGTTACTAACTGATTTGCGTAAACAATAAACACCCATCTTTAGTTTGTCAACTTTTGTTACTAACCACTCTTTTTTATATGGTTTTTCCGTTCAAAAATTCAGCACTGATTGTGAACAAGTCAGATTTATAGGCATTGTTATGCTCAATCGATTTCGTTAACAGCGTCGACAATGTTTCTAACAACTCGTTACTTACCCATTGATTGACCACTTGTTATGCGCTAGATTACTTACAAATCAATATTAGGACCCAACCATGATCGTAACTGTCGACATTATTCCATTCAGGCTATCTGGCTGTGCCGATAAAGGATTGGAAGTGTTGCTGATTAAACGTTCAAATCCGAATCGGCCTTACCATGGTGTCTGGGCATTACCGGGCGGGTTTGTCTTTGATAAAGACTTGACCAGCGAAGGCGGACGTCCGGCAGATGAAAACTTTGAAGCGGCGCGCCGACGCATTTGCCGCGAGAAGATTCATACCTATCCTCGTCACTTCAGCGAAGCGTTTATCGACGGTGATCCTAAGCGCGATCCGGAAGATTGGAGCTTAAACATCACCCACTACGCATTGGTTGACCGCAACAACGTCGAGCAAATCAACAATGCTGGCGTGCCCGAGTGTCAGCTCAAGTGGTTCCCATTACAGGCGGTCCTCAATGGAGAAGAAACCCTAGCGTTTGACCACCAAAAAACCATCGAAAAAGCATGGCAGAAACTGCGTGCTTCGATTGAGTACACATCAGTGCTGCTGTTCGCACTCGATAAAGAATTTTTGGTCGCTGACATCATTTCTGCATATCAAGAATTTGGCATCGACATCAGCCGCATGACCATAAAACGCCGTTTGATCGACTCAGGTGTGTTGAAGCCGACCAACAAAGTCGCGTCCACCAACAAAGGCAAAGGCGGTAAGCCAGCCATGGTGTACACGCTGACAAGCGATGAAGTGACCTTTTTTCAAAACTGTTTGCGTGGCTAAACGCAAGCAATCAGACAGACAAGGAGTCTGCCATGACTGTTCGAGTTAACTATCAAACTACAGCCGTGATCGACGTTGATCCAGAGAAAGGCTTTAGTGAGCTTTATCCAGATGAATTACCTGTAGCAGGCGCATTGGACATCGTGCCGGAGCTACTAAAAAACCATACGAAAGGTCGCTTGAAGCTAGTAAGCCGTGACTTGCACCCACCAAAAGCCGCTTGGGATGCAGAAACGCCTGCGAACATGCTAGAGCCCGTTGGCTTGCCAAATGTCGACGTAAAATGGAATCGCCACTGTGTGCTTGGCACAACAGGCGTAGAGCTTCTGGATGGGTTACCTCCAGTGCTTGACTACGATTTCCAAGTCAATAAAGGGATGGATCCGGACGCGCATCCTTACGGTATCTTCTTCCATGACGTGGCTGACACCAAAACTACGGGCGCAAATGAGTTTCTGAAATGCAATAAAATAGATACCGTCGTAGTTGGTGGACTAGCGCTCGATTTCTGCGTCAAGAAATCCGTTACGCAAGCGTTAGATCTCGGCTTTAAGGTGATTGTGAATCTGGCTGCAACTCGCGCCGTTCTGCCAGATACGGTCGACAGCGTGATCGCAGAGATGAAAGAAAAAGGCGCACAGTTTGTTAAAAATGCCGATGAAATTATTGTTGAACGCTTCGCGTAATTAACCGGTTTCCTTGTATAAAAACGGCCCAGATTTCTGGGCCGTTTTTATTTGCTTATTTTGGGATCGCGTCTTACTCATCATTTGCTTGCTTGGCTTTTCTTTTTTATTTGCTTATTTTGGGATCGCGTCTTACTCATCATTTGCTTGCTTGGCTTTTCTTGATCTGTTTTTGCTCTATTTATTCTGAAGAGATTTCAACACTTCCGACTGGCCATAAATCTCTGCAAACGTCTTTAAGTCGAGTCCGGCTTTATTGCGCAAATCGGGCGAACATTCCGCTTGATACAAATCTTTCGCTATACTAATTTCGCGCTTAATCAGCGCCCCCATCAGGGCCGTGTTACCACGCTTGTCTTGTAAACAGGCATTCGCTCCAGAGTCGAGCAGTAACCGTACCGTGTCTTTATTACCCTGATATGCCGCCACCATTAGCGCGGTGTAACTTTCATTGTTGCGTTGATCAATCGGGAAACCTTGCGATACAAAGGTTTCAACCACTTCATTGTTACCAATGCGCGCAGCATCAAAAAAGAGCTCTACTAAGGATTGATATTGAGTTTCGAGTTTGTCTTGAGAGGCAAACAAGCTAAAAGATAAACCCAAAGAAAATAGTACAGAGCTGAGCAAGAATACGTTTTTCATTCACCCATCCTCATTAAAAATGACAGAAAATGGCCTACGGGAGCCCTGATTTTCGGGCAGAAAAGAGCAGATACTTCTCCCGCAGGCCAAAACTTTACGCCTTACATCATCGCTTTGTTTTTCACTTGCGAGAGATTGGTATCGGTCGCTTCAGCAAGACGCGAACCGTATTCTTTGTCTGCACGATAGAAATAGCTCACCATCGTCGCTTTGATGTCTTTATCCATTACCTTATTCAGGTCGCCCGCTAGGTTAGCAATCAGATCGCTTCTGTCTTGTTCATTCATGCTGCGGTACAACACGCCAGCTTGATAGAAATCTCGTGGTTTACTGATCGCTTTTTGCTGAACCGTACCGACGAGCTTGGTTTCTACCGCTTTAAACTGATTGTCTTCAGCCAAGTTAAGCTTACGGCTTGGTTCATAATTTACGTCCCCATTGCTCAGCTGCGCGTTATTGCTCAAACCATTTTGATTATGATTACTAACAGACGATAACGGACGGTTCACTGGCAGCTGGAACAAGTTCGCGCCTAAGCGGTAAAGCTGAGTATCGGCGTAAGCAAACAAACGGCCTTGCAACAAACGGTCTTCCGATGGCTCAATACCTGGGATCAGGTTTGAAGGTGCGAATGCCGACTGTTCGGTTTCTAAAAAGAAGTTTTCCGGCAGACGATTAAGCGTCATGGTGCCCACTTTGCGATCCGGTACATTCAACCACACTTTGGTTGCATCAAGGCCGTTGTAATCCAACTTGCTTAACGCTTCTGGCGATAACACCTTCACGTACAGATCCCACTTAGGGTAGTTTCCGCGACCAATTTCGGCATACAAATCATTCGTAAGGTGATTGAAGTCTTTACCCTGCATTTCCGTCACTTCATTAGGACGAAGACTCTTAATGCCTTGTTGGCTCTTCCATTGGAACTTCACATAGTTCACATCACCTTGTTGGTTGATCCACTTGTAAGCGTGAACGCCAAAGCCATCCATTGTGCGATAGCTCGCTGGCGTGCCAAGATTGCTGTACACCCAAGTCAGCATGTGAGTCGCACTTGGTTCATGGCTAAAAAAGTCAAAGAATCGGTTTGGATCCTGAACGTTGGTAACAGGAGATGGTTTTAGAGAGTGCACCATATCCGGAAACTTAATTGAATCGCGGATAAAGAACACAGGCAGGTTGTTCCCTACCAGATCCCAGTTGCCCTGTTCAGTATAAAATTTAGTGGCGAAACCACGAGGATCGCGAAGTGTCTCTGGCGATCCTTTTGAGTGAATAACGGTTGAAAAACGAACGAAAACTGGAGTCACCTTTCCCTTTTCAGTGAAAGGATCGGATACCGTTAAATCACTAAAATCGCCAGACGCAACAAATTCACCGTGCGCACCCGTGCCACGTGCGTGTACAACTCGCTCAGGAATACGCTCTCTGGCAAAACGTTGCAATTTTTGGATCAGGTGAACGTCTTGCAGCAATACGCTGCCGTTTTCACCTGCTGTGATTGAATTTTGGTTGTCACCGACGGGTGCACCGTTATCTCTTGTCAGGGTTTGCGCCTGTAGAGATGTGCTGGCTAAGCCAACTGTAATTAATAAAAAGCTTTTTGACATCTGCATGGTTGCTCTCCAATGCGTGCTAACCATTTAGTCCACGAATGGTAAATGGATATTCAAAAGCTCTTTTCTGCCCACGAAGAATATATCTTCAAAGATTCCATTTGTTTAATGGGAATTGGCGATAGATTTGATAGGGATAAACGATGAAAGTTTTCGTTTTTCATCTATTTAGATTAAAAAACAAACCAAAAGCATGAGAATCTCGCGGCGAGAGTGATTACACTGAATAAACATCACCAAGCAGAAAGGATATCGCATGCATCAACATGAAAAATTGAACTACGTTGAATTTGGTACGCCCAATATCGGTGCCACTAAGGCGTTTTTTGAGCACGTTTTTGGTTGGCAATTTGTCGACTACGGCCCTGACTACGCGGCCTTTTCTGGCCAAGGTTTGGATGGCGGATTTTATTCGGCAGAACAAGTCAGTCAAACCTCAAACGGCGCAGCACTATTGGTGTTCTATAGCTCTGATATTCACGCCACGTTAGAAAAAGTAGCGAAGTTTGGCGGACAAATCATCCGCCCTATTTTCGAGTTTCCGGGCGGATGTCGTTTCCACTTCACGGAGCCAAGCGGAAACGAGTTTGCAGTGTGGTCAGAGAGTCTCTGAGTCATCGGTATTGTGTTGTTAACCCAACACCACTTCAACGCCGAGTTTTCTCAACTGTTCGAGGTCGCTTTTCGGAGCGGCTTTGTCAGTTAACAACACTGAGATTTCGTTTGTCTTGCCAATCGACGAAGGATAAATCTGACCAAACTTGCTGGAATCCGTCAGTACGATATTGCGTCTTTTCTTTGCCAGAATGGCCTCTGCAATGTCGGCACGCATCATGTCTCGGCTAGTAAAACCTGTGTCTTGGTGAAATCCGTCAATACCTAAGAAAGCCGTGCTGAAATGAATGTTTTCAATACAGAGTTTGGTGAGCGGGCCAACGAGGCTTTCGCCTTGGTGCTGATACACGCCACCCAACAAGATAATGTTGGCTGATGTATTGCGGATAAGATGCGCAATGTAGGCCGATGGCGTAATGATGGTCACATCGCCGCGCTCGGCTAACGTACGAGCCAATAGCGCATTTGCACTGCCCCCTTCAATCAGCACCGTCTCATTCGGTGCGACCAAATCCGCGGCTTTGTTAGCAAGTGTTTGTTTAATATCAAAACGCACTTCTAAGCGAGTATCTATATCATCACTTTGCAGTGCGGTAGCAGCGCCGTGAACACGCTTTAAGTAGCCCTGTTGCTCAAGAAAATTCAAATCCTGCCTGATGGTCACGCCCGACACGCCGATGATGTCAGAAAGCTCCGTAACTTGAACGCGTTTACGGTCATTCACTAATTGCAGAATTTCATTTTGTCTTGGATTCACAGGCTCGCTCCTTATTGATGAGCTTGCAGTATACGCCCGAATACTTTCATATGAAAGCAGCCTGTGAACAGGATCAATAAGCTAAGTCGCGTTAAACGGTAAGCTCAATACGGTTGCCATCTGGATCTAATACGCAGCTTTCGTAATAACCATCGCCAGTGTATCTCGGCCCGTCAATACTTTGATAACCATCTTCCACCAAGGTTTTGGTTATTTTGTCAACGGCCTGCTCTGATCCTAATGCGAAGGCAAAGTGTGCCAACCCTGTTACTTGCATCGAGTGAGAGTTTTCACAGGCGGTCACTCCTTCCATCGACATCAACTCCAATCGAGCACCACTTTCAAACGAAAGAAAGTAAGACGAAAAATGCTTCTTCGGATTGTGGTATTTATCGTTGGATACGGCGTTAAAATATTTCTCATAAAAGCTTTTCAGCTCTTCCAAACGCTCTGTCCAAATTGCGACATGTTCTATTTTCATATTGGCTCTCTTCGTAAGTATTTGTGATTCAATAATTGCTGGCATTGGCATCAAATCTAACGAGGACGACTTGAATGAAAAAGAGAGCAAATCACTGCAACCTTGTTCCTGTTTTATGGTAGGAGTTGTGTTTGCAAGACGGTGTTGTTCATAATGGCGCAAAGTTTTACAGGATAACATGATGGAAGAGATTTACTTCGCAGGCGGCTGCCTTTGGGGCGTACAAGAATTTATGCGCCACCTTCCGGGCGTAATCAGCACCGAAGCTGGACGCGCAAATGGCAAGACGGATAACACTCAATCTGAATACGATGGCTACGCAGAATGCGTTCGCACCGAGTTTGATCCAAGCCAAGTGTCGGTTGAAACCTTAATGGGCTATTTCTTTGAAATCATCGACCCATATAGCATCAACAAGCAAGGGGACGATGTTGGTGAAAAGTACCGTACCGGCGTATACAGCCGTGATACCAAGCACCTTGAAATCGCCAAATCGTTTATAGCAACAAGAGACGATGCCGATAAGATTGCGGTTGAAGTCTTACCACTAAAAAACTACGTTCCAAGCGACGAAGAGCATCAAGATAGACTCACTCGTTTCCCAAACGATTACTGTCACATCCCTCTAGACCTGCTGCATAAATACAAGAACAAGTAGCCTGCTGAGTGTAAGCGACAAGTAGCTCCAGCATACCTTGTAGTACGGAATCATCCGATTTAGTAACGGCAGGATTCACGAACTGGAGAAATAGCGAAGATTTTCATTTTATGACCTAATCATTATCGTTACATAGACTAAATAATGGCCATCATTTTTGGTTGTAAAAAATAACGAGAGGAGCAATTAAATTACTCCTCTGTAAACCATCAAATAAATTTATAAATATTGATTCTTTCTATTTGATTTTTAACACGTCGTCAGGCTTCCAAGTCTGGTCAAAGAATTCAATACCCGTTCCGTACAAACGAATTGCGGTTAAGAAATCTCTGCCCGGAATGGTTTTAATATAATTGGACTCTGGTGCGCCATTAGGAAGCTGAGGTCCAAAATATAAATCGATTGAACCGTCTGTGTTTTTCTCTATGTTGTCAAAACCATTTTTAGAAGGGAGTAACTGCGATGTTTCTGGCATGGTGCCATCCACTACGTTGTACAGTGTCACAGCCCAAAAGAGTTTTGCTGGTGGGTTTGCAGGCAGATGAAGCTTGTATTGATGGCTACCATTTAGAATGTCACCCTTACTATCTCGCACAGTGAACGGATACTTCGAGCCTGCATTCATCGTACGCATCACCATCGCTGGCGCTGAAGAGTACGCATACTGGAAGAAAGCGGCACGTTGGTCAATATCCAAATATGACTCCTGCATGTATTCAGACGTCGCACCAGCCCAAGCTCGTTCATATTGACGATCCTTGTAGTAAAGATTACGTTCGTCTTTGCGGCCCAATAGGCGCTGCGCGGTGATCATTTTAGGAGCGGTTTTTACCGCTTTCTCAAGCAGTTGTTTTTCTTCAACGGTGGGATTAAACGGCTTACCTTTTACGATACCAATCGACGCAAGTACGCCTCGTAGCTCTGGAGAGATGGCAGAAATTGGCTCTTCATCCACAAACTGTTTCATTTTCTCCCAGTAAGAGAAGTCGGTTGGATACATCATGTTGATGCGTTGACCAGAAGCGTTTGGAAATTTCATCGGTTGGATGTTTTTCTCTTCATCCCACAATGGATAAATACGAGTCTGTTCTGCAATCTTGACAGCATCTGATGGGTCAGCGCCGTTTTCGCCTTTCTTCATGACGGTTCTAAAGAACAAGAACACGTTGTTGGTGCTCGATGTAAATGTGAAATATCCTTTCGGTACAGGTCCGTCATAGTTCGGTGGGAGCAACAAATACAAGCCACCGCGAGCACGATCTGGGCCAATCAAACCGACATCAGTGATCGTTCGTTGGAAAAAGTCTGTGAACATGCCAATTACTTTTGGCGGCGCAGCGACAACCAACGGGCCTGTTTCTTTCAGATCGAGATAGTTCATAGAGTAGACAACATCCGCATTTGGTGTCGGAACTAACGTTCTCGAATCCATTCGGTCTTTCCAAATTGGCAACACGTTGTAACCCTTGCCAAACTTACTTTCCGAACCATCACGCATGCCAATCACATTCATAGCAGGCTGCATTTGGTAGTACGCACTAATGGCTCTTTGGTAATACAACTCTTGGACGAGTTTTTCCGCTTCGTTTTGCGTGGGCCAGTTACCTTCCCATTGCTGTTGAACAAGAGAGGACTCATTGGCATTCGGCGCAGCATAAGCGACGGAAGAAAGTGGTAAAGATGACGCAAGTAAGGTCACTAATAGCGCTTTGGGTACCGCTTTTAGGTTCATAATGTGCTCCTGTTTAAGAAATCAACACGTCTCCTAATCACATTACTTCCAACAGCACTTTGGTGATATTGACTTATGTTTATGTCAACTATACCAAATAGAGCATAAATAAACGGCCACAAGTGTGGTACGTTTAGCTGGTATAAAAACCACTATTTGAGCCACGTGATCAACGATGTCCCCATCCAGAAAATTAACGAAAGGTTTATTGCATCAGCTCGATCTTAACCTCTTGAAGGTTTTTATCGTGCTCGCAGAAGAACAGAAAACCGTGCTTGCTGCCAAACGACTGAACATGACTCAGCCAGCAGTCAGCCGCGCGTTATCTCGACTGCGCCAGCACTTTAACGATGAGCTTTTTGTTCGCACTCGGCATGGTTTAAAACCGACTCGAAAAGGTCAACTACTGGCAGACAACTTACCTCGAATTATTGACGAGTTATCCATCGTTCTCGAAGGTTTGGATGATTTTGATGCAGGCTCTCATGCTGCGCATATTCGAATTGCGATCAACAACTTTTTTGGCGTCTCTTTGCCCGCGAAGTTTTACTTAAAGCTCAATAAACTGGCTCCAAACATGGTTTTTAGCATCGAGAACTGGGGGCCTACAACGTTAAACCGGCTGGTGAATGGCGACATTGACCTTGGCATCAACTACAGCCTCAATAACGTTCCGAAAGAAATCTCTCGCCGATATTTAGCCAATGATCATTTCCAAATTTTTGCGAGAGAAGGTCACCCTCTGACGAAGAAGATCGTCACGGTGCAAGACATTGCCTCTTTCCCTATCGTCAGTGCGATCGTGCCAGATTGGAACGAGAAAAAACCTCGCATCATTCAACTCGATCAATCTCAAACACTGGGATTCAACGTCGCCTTTCGATCTGAGTCTATCGCCTCGCTTTTAGAAATTACCGCCACTAGTGATGTTCTCTTTCCCACGTCCATGTATCTGCTACAAAATCATCACCCACGACTCTCAAAACTGACATTAGCAGAATCGATTGTCGAAACACTGGTGTCAGAATCTCAGGAAATCGAGCTCTACATGCATTATCGAAACCGTAGCAACCCGATGTTTAAGTGGCTACTTTCCATCATCAATGAACTGTTCGAATACGATTTTCCTCAAGATTGAGCCGATTTGTCGGTTCAATCGTCACCGCATAAATATCCACCAGCCCTTCACTCACATTTAATTATTGTAACTACAGCGGCCACCACAAATAACTGGAATATAAATCACATAATAAATTTTATAATATTCCGCGTTATTAATGACGGCTATCACACTTAAGCTTGGGTGATACAAAAGTATAGTTATTGTGTTTTTTTTACTATTTCCGAAAACCACTTCATTAATTAAATTTGACTCATTACTTCAGTACCAATGAGTCACAAAATGATTACAGAACTAACAAACGTCAATTTAATTAAAGGCAATCTTCAAGCAAATAATAAAAAAGAAGTCTTTGAAGAGCTAGCGCAAATGCTATTCGAAAATAATCGAATCAGCAGCAAAGAGGCTTTTTTAACCGACATCGAAGCACGTGAAACATTAAGCGTGACTTCAATGGACGGCATCGCCTACCCACACGCAAAAAGCAAAGCGGTCACAGAGCCTGCAATCGCTGTTGGCGCAAAGCGCGAAGGCATCGAGTATGGCGACGAAGAGGGAGTCAAACCGACCGTATTCTTCATGATTGCTTCACCAGATAACGGTGCCGACCACCATATTTATGTTCTTCAAGAATTATTCGGAAAATTTAGCGAAGAGTTTATTGAAGATATTCATAACGCAAAAGACGAAAACCAAATACTAAATATTTTAATTAATTCATAAGGCGTGAAATTATGAGTACAATCACAGCTCAAGCTACTAATAATAGCGATTTCAAAAAACTACTCAGTACCATGAAAGGTCACCTTTTATTCGGTACTTCTCACATGCTTCCATTTATCGTTGCGGGTGGTGTACTACTGGCGCTGGCGGTAATGGCATCAGGTAAAGGTGCGGTTCCTGCGGACGGTTTATTGGCGGATATTTCTAATATCGGTATTAAAGGTCTGGTGCTGTTCCCAATTATTCTTGGTGGCTTCATTGGTTACTCAATTGCAGACAAACCGGCACTTGCTCCAGCGATGATCTCTTCTGGCATCATGGCTGACATGGGCGGCGGCTTCCTTGGTTGTATCGTAGCGGGCTTCATCGCTGGTGGTGTGGTATTCCAACTTAAGAAGATCCCTCTTTCTGCTAACATGACTGCGTTGGGCGCTTACTTCATCTACCCACTTGTTGGTACGCTTATCTCTGCAGGTATCGTTCTATGGGGTATCGGTGAGCCAATCAAGATCTTCATGGCTTCTATGAACGAATTCCTAGCTTCTATGGCTGGCGCTTCTAAAGTGGTTCTAGGTACGATTCTTGGTGGTATGACTGCATTCGATATGGGAGGTCCGATCAACAAAGTAGCAACGCTATTCGCTCAAACTCAAGTTGATACTCAACCATGGCTAATGGGCGGTGTTGGTATCGCAATCTGTACGCCTCCTCTAGGTATGGCACTAGCAACATTCCTATTCAAGAAGAAGTTCACTAAGCAAGAACAAGAAGCAGGTAAAGCAGCAGCAATCATGGGTTCTATCGGTATCTCTGAAGGTGCTATCCCATTCGCAGCAAACGACCCAGTACGCGTTCTTCCTTCAATCGTTGCTGGTGGTATCGTTGGCTGTGTGTTCGGCTTCCTAACAGACGTACTACTACACGCACCATGGGGCGGTCTAATCACAGCACCTGTATCAAGCAACATCCCAATGTACGTTGTAGGTATCGCACTAGGCTCACTAACAACAGCAGTTATCGTTGGCTTCTGGAAACCAGTTGCTGAAGAAGAAGCAGAAGACGAAATCGTAGAAGCAGCACCGACGCAAGCTCAAGCGGCTCCAGCAGCAGGCGAAGGCGAGTACGACATCGTAGCAGTAACATGTTGCCCATCAGGCGTAGCACACACATTCATGGCAGCGAAAGCACTAGAGAAAGCAGGTGCAGCAGCGGGTCTAAAAATCAAAGTAGAAACTCAAGGTCAAAACGGTATCCAGAACCGCATCACTGACCTAGATGTAGCAAACGCGAAGCTGGTTATTCTAGCTCACGATATCCAAGTAAAAGACGCTCACCGCTTTGCAAAAGCAAACGTTGTTGAGTGTTCAACAAAAGAAGCGATGCGTAACGCAGCGACTCTTGTGAAAGCTTAAACCTTAAGCTCCTCCCCCTAAGAGCCCTTTCCCCCAAAGGGCTCTATCTATTGAAAACGCACATTGAATACATCAATTCAAATCAATCCCTTCCACTAATGACAGTGTCATTTCTGCTGCCGAAACTTCTTTGCAACCCGACGAATTTTGTCCGCACCACAACGGCGTAAATTCATCTCGGTTTTGCTTCTCCATAAGCGCTCTTAACTGAGTCATTTCAATGGAAGCATATGGGAATTTCGGCGCAGACTCACAGATGTAGCCTAGCTCCGACATCGCGCGATTCACAATGCCTCGTGCTGGCCTGCCCGAGAAAACATTAGTCACCGCCGTATGCTGCGCGCGCTCACTGGCAATCGCATATCGATGTAAAGACGAGGTTTTTGCCTCATCACACAACAAATAGGCGCTGCCAACCTGCACGGCACTTGCTCCTAACTTTAGCGCGGCTTCAACACCGCTTTTATCGGCAATTCCTCCTGCTGCAATAACAGGTAAATTCACGCGCTTAACGATTTGCGGTAACAACGCCATCAAGCCTAATTGAGTAGATAAATCATCCGATAAAAACATGCCTCGGTGTCCACCAGCCTCCAAGCCTTGAGCAATAATGCCGTCAACGCCTTTTGCTTCCAGCCACAGTGCTTCATCCAAAGTGGTCACTGTCGAAAGGATCTTCCCTCCCCAGCCTCTAATTCGCGCTAACAAGTCATCGGCAGGCAAACCAAAGTGGAAACTGGTCACTGGCGGTGCAAATGGTTCAATCGCGTCAGCAATATCATGATTGAAAGGCATCCTTGTCGGAGCGTTTGGCTGAGCCTGTACGGTTGCACCAACTTCAGCAAAATACGGTTGCAGCGTTTTTTGCCACTCTTCGTGCTTGTTAGCGTCGTATTCCGGCATTTCATGGCAAAAGAAGTTGAGGTTGAATGGTCGATTGGTCGCCTGTTTAATAAGTTGAAGTTCTTTAACGATGGCGTCTTTATTCAGCATTCCACAAGGTAACGAGCCAAGCCCGCCAACATTACTCACTGCAATGGCCATTTGGCTATCTTGCACGCCAGCCATTGGGGCTTGAATAATCGGTAACTCTGTCCCCAAAAGTGCATTAAATGCGTTGTTTTTCATCGTTCTTCCTTGAGTTCATCCAACTGAGTTTTTGTTGTTTTATGCGAGTTTTCACTAGTGCGCATCAATATGTCCACTATCTCATATCGGCTAATTTTCACCCAACTGCGTTGTTATTTCTGTGCACTCAACGCCCACTCAAAATGATATTCCGCGTCAATTAGCGATTACTGACATGAATTTATGTGATCCAATTCAATCGCCTGAGTTACGTGCTTTTTTAAAGTTGCTCTGTTTCGCGAAACCTTACTTCTTACTCAACTTTTACCGGATCAACTATGAAGACATTTTCTAAAAAGCCGTTGCTGTATGCGTTAGCGGCGTTCTCTATCGGTGTGTCATTTTCTTCCTTTGCGGAAATTCGCAACGTCACGTTACTGCACACTAATGACATTGAAAGCGTTTATGAGCCTGTTGACGCATTTTGGAATCCAGACATTAGCCGCATTGGCGGTATTCCTTACCTTGCCACGCTGATCAAACAAACTCGCGCGCAAGAGGAGACCAGTTTCTTGTTCGATGCGGGGGACATTTTCACTGGTTCACTCGCGAAAAAAACGCAAGGCAAGCTCTCTTTCGATTTGTACAGCGCGATGGGCTACGACGCGATAACGCTCGGTAACCACGAATTTGAATACGGCTGGCAAACCTTGAAAGAGAACATGCCAAGAGCCGCCTACCCCGTGCTCAATGCCAACATCAAGTTTGAGCAAAACAATGCGCCTTTTGCTTCGCCATATACCATTGTTGAACGCGATGGCATTCGTGTCGGTGTGATTGGGGTAATGGGCGTTGATGCCTTCTACAACACTATGTGGAAAGGTAATCGCAAAGGTTTGACTATCGACGATCCAATCAAAACCACTCAGTTCTGGGTTGATAAGATCCGCGACGAAGTGGACATGGTTGTCGTGCTCACCCACCAAAATAAAACGGCACCAATGCAAACCGACAAAGAAGCCGATCCTGAAGTGCAACGCGGCTTTGATGAAGATTACGACATGGCAGGCAAGCTAAAAGGGGTCGATGTAATTTTTGGCGGCCACTCTGACCATGGCTTATGGAAACCTGTCGTGCACCCAAAAACGGGCACAGTTATCGGCCTCACTTTCGGCCAAGGTAAATACTTGGGTTACACTAAATTCGTTGTAGACACCGAAAAGCACGACGTAAAACTACTGGACGGAAAACTGATCCCTGTCGAGTCAGACAAGCTTGAGCGCGACAAGAAAACCAGCGATCTTATCGCCAATGCTCGCAAACAATACCCAGAGCTTGGTCAGCAGTTGGCGACCATTAATGACACGGCGTACCGACGTTATTATCGCGAATCCAACGTAGGTAATTTAGTAGCAGATATGATGCGCGAAGCCGCTAAAGCGGATGTGGGTATGATCAGCTCGGGCAGTATTCGCGTTGACCTCAACAAAGGCCCAGTAACGATGGAAAACGTAATGGATCTTTTCCCATTCACAGATAAACTTTCCGTCGTAAAACTCAACGGTGTACAGTTGAAAGAACTGTTGGAGTACAGCTACACCTTGCCTTACGGTCTGGCACAATTCTCCGGTATTGAAGCGCACTACGACAACGCAAAACCGCAAGGTAAACGCCTGCTCAGCCTGAACGTAAATGGCAAACCAGTGAACGACTCGCAATCATACAAAGTGGCCACTTACTCTTACGCAGCGAGCGGGGGCGACGGTTATCATGTATTTGAAAAAGGCACGTTAGAGTCGCAAGGTGATTCAGTCACCCAAGTATTGATTGACCAATTTAAAGCCAAGAAAGACGTTATCGTTCCGGCGCTGGGTCGCCAAGTGGATGTCAGTGTCAAAGAGTGAGTCTCTGACAAATAACCTCAAAGGATAAGCACCATGACTTTTCGTCGAGAATACAATGGCTGTAAATCATTTGGCTGCCCTAATTGCGGCGTGCCTGATCTCAGTTTGTATTCGCGCTCAAATCGGCTTGGCTACGATGCGTGGCATTGCCCTGAGTGTGGGGCTTATCCTCCGGTTTTGATTAACGAGCCGATACTCGCATTGGCTCATCAACTACAACAGCAAACCTTTGAGTTGAAGCTATTGCCTCATTGCGAATGCCGATTACCTGCTTGGCAACGTTACGGGAGAACCGCCGTCGGTAGCCCAAGAGTAAAGTGTCGCTGCTGTCAAAAAACCGCAACGCTGCTGAACCCGAACAAAGAATCCCACACACTCCAACCACTGCTTGATGCTCTATTGGCCGAGGTTTCACCCAAAGATTTACAGTATAAATTGGGCTTAAATCATCGCCGTTTTTCACAATCTCTTGAACGTTTGGCAAGTATGCTGGACACTTTTAGTCGCTTATACGAACGTCACTTATCGTTCTCGAATATCCAAACTCGCTCCTTTGTTCAAGTGGCGCGCTCTGGTTTTCGCCACCATGGCCGAGAACAACGTGCAGCGCATGTTTGGACACTATGCAGCGCCGATGCCCAAACGGGTTACGTGCTTTTGCTCAGTGACAACGCTTGGTTTCCTCAGACAGAGATGTCAGAGCACGTCATTCCTCAACCGCTTTGGGAGCCAAGCCGTTACCAGTTAACGCAGCAAGAAGAAGCGCCAAACGAATCAGATGTATTTCTCCAAGCACAGCGCACTTACGACAAAATTCTTAGCCGCAGCCAATTTGACCAACTCGCTTACTGCGATGGTTCGCACGCGAAATCAAAAGAAGTGCTACTCACCCGCCCAGTTTTTGCTGCGCACGCGCACATGCAAAACTTGGCGAAATACTTTGCGAACAAAGTGCCGAAACGCTTTGTCCTCGAACATGAAAGCTTTTTACGAGGGGCTGCGATCACCGCTTTTACCTCCGCCATTAAGCGGGGCACGACGCAACTCTATTATTGCCATATTGGACAAAGTGAGGAAAACCTGAGCTTAAATCATGCAAAGCAAAAGATGAGTTGGTGGGATGAAACATGGCGTCGTGGGAACATCCAAAATCAATATGGGAGTTGGCAAGTGGGGATGGGGTGGCTGACTCAAAAAAGCGCAAGACCATCGGAATCGATAGACGAATTAATCCCGACACACCCGAATTGGAGCAGCGAGTTTTGGAACCGTTATACCCAATGGTTACCACCAAGCTACGCTGCCCACTTGAGTTTGCAGCGCATTAAACAGTGGCAAGCGATTTATCGATTTCTCTATAACTACTCAGCCATGCAATCACCACCAAAAGTTGGGGTGGATGAGATCGACCTGTCTCGCGTCGATAGCATAGCCGAATCAATCAACCGCTCGGTTAACGCTCCTGTACACCTTTGAACGCTCGAACAAGAAGGCTTCATCAAAACCGATGTTGTTTGAAATGCTGGATCTAAGATTCGACTTTTAACCATTAGCCAAGTGATTCAATGGGAATGATTTGCCGAAACTTAGCATGAAGATCTGTAAGCGCAGCTTCAACATCTGGTTCTGCTCGGCTTAAATGTGCGATTAGCGTCATGAAGTAGCAGTCAAAAATCAACGGTATTTTGTCTTCAAGAACAGAACTTACGCTCGCAGATTGAAACAAAGCTTGGTTAAACGACTGGTAATAATCCAAATCCCAAATCGCCTCTTTCAACAAGGCTCGGCTCAACTCGACGTTCGCAAAATAGTAGCGATAGTATTTCTCCGTCAGCGCCAAACCAATTTCGATAGCTGTCTTACCTTCCACACTGACTAGCGTCTCTTGGCTGATCTGTTGCAGTTGCGTCAGCATCCCTTCGCGCAAAATCGACAGTTTGGTCGGGAAGTGGCTGAATACCGTACCATCGGCGACTCCTGCTTCTCTCGCAATCTGCCTTGTGGTCGTCATGTCATAGCCATTCTGAGCAAAAGATGCCCACGCGGCTTTTAGGATTTTGTCTCTGGTTTGTTGTCGCTTCGTCATTGATGTATCTGCTTAATGAGCCTGAAAGGATCATACCTTGAGCGGCTGACATTGACAAATTGAGCGCGCTCAATTATAAAAAATGAGCACGCTCAATTTTTATATAAAAACAAAAGGAATCGCTCATGTACGTATTAAACAAACTAGGCCAAGGATTGATTTTCTTGCCGACCATATTCTGCTTTTCTTATATTTTAAGACCAATATTGATGGTGATTCTCATACCAGGTGGACTCGCACTTTTGGCGTTAATCGGTGGGGCAGAAGTCAGAGCAGAACTCAAAGCCATGCTGCTTGAGGAGCTTTTTGGGGTCAGTCCATCACACACCACCTCGAAAAAGGCGTGAGTGCGCGAGAAACGTTGGCAAGGTTAAGCAAAAACAAAACGTGCAGTATCGAGATCTCAATACCTGCGCGATATAGATGTGGTGAAAAGAGGACTGGCGTTAATCAGTATTCATGTTCTGACCGATTCGCCATAAAACGCCACTAGGGTCAAACAAACAACATTCGCGCATACCCCAAGGTTGCTCGACCAGCTCAGTTAAACGCGAACCAAATTCCTCATGGCCTACTTTGGATAAGTGCTGATGCCAGCTTTCTGCGTCTTCTACGAGCAAATGCATCATGAAGTTGTTGCCGTGTTCTGGCTCATAAAAATTCTGTAAAAGAAACGCGCAACTGCCTTGAGAGAAGTACGCCACATCACCGAAGTCTGACGCCATATCAAAGCCTATCGCCTCATAAAAACGTTTTGAGAGCGCGTAATCTTTCGCTGGAACAAATGATTTGATTTCAACAATATTGAGGTTTTCCATTTCCAATTTCCTAAGCCCTTTTCCATCAAACTGACTGACGTAATCACGCTCTACGCCTTCTATTCGCCTTGCGTATTTTGCTGCGATGGTAGTGGTACACACTCTACCATTTGCGTTTGTAACCACGTGATGAATTTATGTTCGAGTTCTGTACGCTTTTTATCTTGGCTCAATAAAACATAATTGCAACCTGATAGCACAAAACCAAATGGCGCGACCAAATTACCGCGCTTAATATCGTCCATAACAAAAGGATACGATCCCATCGCCGCGCCTAAGCCATCCACCGCGGCTTGTATGCAAAAATAAAAATGCGCAAATGATTGCTGAGTGTTGCCGTTGAAGGTTTCACAACGTGTTGATTGCTGCCAATCCACCCAAGCATGCGGTCTAGTTTGGCTATTCAACAATCGAACTGCATCCAAATCGTCTTGAATGGATTGCCAATATTCAGGAGAAAATACTGGCCCCACCCACTCTTCCACAAGAATGGTTTTGTTGTAATCGTGCTGCTGAGCAAAATCGTCTCGACGAATCGCCATCGAAAGCCCTGTTGCTCCTAATGTTACCGGGCCTCCAGCCGTCGACAAACGAACATCAGCACGGTGTTCATCATTAAACGCAGCAAGCCTTGGCATCAACCAACGCATGGTTAATGTCGGTTCACAAGACACTTCAAGATGCTGATGCTTTTCTTGAATGAGTGTATTCACGCCTGTTTCTAGCGTTTGGAATGCCGTTTTTGTGTATGTCTTGAGTAATTCGCCTTCTGCCGTCAACACGGATTTCCTGCCCTCTTTCAAAAACAAAGGTTGCGACAGATATTGCTCAAGTTGCTTGATCTGCTTACTCACGGCTCCGTGGGTGATGTTCAGTTTGTCAGCCGCTTCAGTGTAGCTTGAAGAGCTCGCCGCAACGTGGAAGACATAGAAAGATTTTAGGTGACGCATTTGTGAGTTTTTCTCACCAATATGGGAATATTTTTCGATTATAGTCAGTAACAAAGACGCCTACAATTCCGCTACATCACAGACTTCATCATTCAAACAGGAAACCGATATGGAATTTGTAACTCTTGCGCTATTGGGTGTGCTTATTGTTATTAGCCCTGGCGCAGACTTTGTTTTGGTATTAAGAAACAGCTTAAATCAAGGACGAGAAGCTGGCGTGTACAGTGCGATTGGTATCAGCATGGCGATAAGCATCCACATCGCTTACTCCATGCTGGGGATCAGTTACTTAATTTCACAAAATGAATGGTTGTTTAATCTCGTGCGCTATCTTGGGGCTGCTTATCTTGTCTACCTTGGGATTAAAGGAATATTCTCCTCGCAGCCTGCGTCAAACTCAGAAACCATTCAACAGAGCGAGTATTCAATGTGGCGATTTTTCATGCAGGGATTTCTGTGTAATTTACTCAATCCTAAGACGATGCTGTTTTTTCTGAGTATTTTTAGCCAAGTGATTTCTCCCGATTCTAGTCAGCAACATATCGCCTTGTTTTACGGGATTTATATGATTGCGCTGCACGGCATTTGGTTTTCTATCGTTGCAGTTTTATTCACGTCCCTCCAATTACAAGCCTTCTTGTTAAAGATTAAGCATCGACTCAATCAAGCATGTGGGGCGGGTTTGGTCATTTTCGGCGCGATGCTGGGCTTAAAGGCTTAATACGTTTGCGGTCAGATTTTGAACACAAACAATGCGGCTACTGGAGCCGCATTACAATCCACAAACCTTCAGTCTGGTAAGTGAAACGTTTATTGAGTGATAACGGTGAGCTTATCCCAATCAATCGTGAAGCGAATTTGCGCTTCAGTGTAATGGCTCGTTGTGCCTTGATCGTACCAGTTACACGCATTGCGAGAGAAACCTTCGTCAACTTCTTTCATGCCCGCTCGTGCAATCATCTCCGTTTTGGGCTCTTCTCCGCGCTCAAATTCTGGTGTGAACACGTATTGGAATTTCGGTTTGAAACCGTATTGGAATTTCGGTTTGAAACCGTAGATCAAACGCGGCAAGTTCTCTTCTGGTAATAGGTTTTCGTTTGAACAACCTGTGTAGTGGTAAACACCCGCCCATTTACCGTAATACTGGTAGTCGTTGGTGTAAATTTGGCTAAGAGAGGTGGTCCACTTAACGCCCATACCGCGTTCCATGGAAGCTTTTGGTTTGGCTGCGGTGACGTAATCCTTACTTGAGTAGCGAGACGTATAAGCCACACCGAGATCGGTCGTCAACGAGCCAGAAAAACTTGGTGCCGAGCCCGGTGTTGCAGTCGCGGTTAAGCCGATAGACGGTGCAACCGTGGTTGTCGATACCGAAACATCATTGGCTTCGTTTTGCGGTGAGTAATCCTCACTAAATACAGGCGTGCCACCAGCTTGATAGATGCTGTAATCGAACGCAACTGGGTAGTTTTGAGTAAAACGGTCAACAATCGCTGCATCAAAAGTGTGTTTTACACCCGGCTTACCTGGTACATAACCATTCCCTAGAGTGATCACGCGAGCCGCTTTTTTATCGTTCTTTGAGTTATGGAATAACTCAACCAGTAACTTCATCTGCACGCGGCTACCACGAAACTCGTACGGGAAAAGCTCAGGCTCGCTTTGCATCACGACCTCATAACTTTTCTTCACGTAACCTTCTAGCGCGATGTTATCAATCAAGACACTTTCTACAACCTTGTTATCAGAAGCAGCAGCAGTAGCGGAAATCCCTAACATTAGGGGAAGCAGTATTTTCTTATTCATTATTTTATTACCTTACTTGGGAACAGTCCCAAACCAAGCTAACATATTGAATACACTGCATCAACGTGACGAAAACGATTCACATTATCAATAGTTTGACCTACACCCAGAAATGAAAAAAAACAGCCAACTTACGCTGGCTGTTTCGATGCAGTTAATGAATGACCCGAGCGTCCCCTTTAAGTAACTGAGACAGATCGATAGTGAATATCGTCACTGTCGGACGTTTAGGCAGAGCATTTTCGATCGAAAACTCTGGCCCAGCTGGAACGAGGGGGAAGTGAATAGCAGTCGGCCACGTTGACGAAGCTTCATTACCGCCCGGCTCAGATATTGAGAAAGAAAACGCAGGCAAACGGGTCATAACACTTACCTCAAATGACTGATTCGCGGGCTCAAGCGAGCCCGCTTAGGTTTTGCAATGTTATTGTTGTTTTAACGCTTACTTAATCACTAACGATTGGTAACGTTAGATATCAAGTTCTTTGTCTTCAACGTGGTTGGTGATCATCGCTTCAGTGGTGATCATCAAGCCAGCAACAGACGCTGCGAATTGAAGCGCTGAGCGTGTTACTTTCGCAGGGTCCAAGATACCCATTTCGATCATGTTGCCGTATTCACCTGTCGCAGCGTTGTAACCGTAATCGGCATCACCCGCTTTGACAGCATTCGCCACAACTGAAGCTTCGTCACCTGCGTTGGTTGCGATTTGACGAAGAGGCTCTTCCATTGCACGTAGCGCAACTCGGATACCCACGTTTTGGTCATCGTTGTCGCCTTTTAGATCCGCCAATTCTTTCGCGATCTTAGTTAGGGCAACACCACCACCAGCGACAATACCTTCTTCAACCGCTGCGCGAGTAGCGTGTAGCGCATCGTCCACGCGGTCTTTCTTCTCTTTCATCTCAACTTCGGTTGCAGCGCCGATCTTGATCACCGCTACGCCGCCAGAAAGCTTCGCAACACGTTGTTGAAGCTTGTCTTTATCGTATTGAGAAGTGGTTGTTTCTATTTGTTTTTCAATCGAAGCCACACGATCAGCAATCGCGCTTGCTTCTGCTGCGCCACCCACGATGGTTGTTGTGTCTTTGGTGATGGTCACTTTCTTCGCGCTACCTAGTTGCTCTAGCGTTGCTTTTTCAAGCTCTAGGCCGATTTCTTCAGAGATGACCGTACCTGCGGTTAGTACCGCAATGTCTTCCATCATCGCTTTACGGTTGTCACCAAAACCAGGTGCTTTCACCGCCGTCGCACGCACGATGCCACGCATGTTGTTCACAACCAATGTCGCTAGCGCTTCACCTTCGATGTCTTCGGCAATGATCAATAGCGAGCGAGAAGATTTTGCCACTTCTTCTAGCACTGGCAATAGCTCGCGGATGCTGCTGACTTTTTTGTCCACCAATAGGATGTAAGGGTTGTCTAGCTCTACGCTGCCATTTTCTTGGTTAGTGATGAAGTATGGCGACAAGTAACCGCGGTCGAATTGCATACCTTCAACCACAGACAATTCGTTGTCTAGACCTTGGCCTTCTTCCACCGTAATCACGCCATTGCGACCCACTTTTTCCATCGCTTCTGCAATGATTTCACCGATCGCGCGATCGCTGTTTGCAGAAATGCTACCCACTTGGGTGATGGATTCTTTGTCGCTGCATGGCTTAGACATTTCACGTAGTTTCTCAACCGCCGCTTCAGTGGCTTTGTCGATACCACGTTTTAGGTCCATTGGGTTCATGCCAGAGGCTACCGCTTTAAGACCTTCATTGATGAAAGATTGCGCCAGCACGGTAGCCGTCGTTGTACCGTCACCCGCTTCATCATTCGCTTTGGACGCCACTTGTTTCACCATTTGTGCGCCCATGTTTTCGAACTTGTCTTTCAGTTCGATTTCTTTCGCTACAGACACGCCATCTTTAGTGATCGTTGGCGCGCCGTAAGATTTATCAAGCACAACGTTGCGGCCTTTAGGGCCTAGTGTCACTTTTACTGCGTCCGCCAGTAAGTTCACACCTTTCAGCATTTTTTGACGTGCGTCATTAGCAAATAATACGTCTTTTGCAGCCATAATTATCTCCTCAAAAAACTACTACAAAAATAATTACTCAACGATTGCTAACACATCAGATTCGGACAGAATCAAGTATTCTGCGCCGTCAATTTTCTCGGTTTTCACGCCGTAACCGTCATTGAAAATGATTTGGTCGCCCACTTTGACTTCCATCGCAGCGCGTTCGCCATTTTCAAGGCGTTTACCTAAACCAACAGCAATGACTTTCCCGCGGTTTGATTTTTTAACCGACTGAGAAGTTAAAACGATTCCCCCTTCAGATTTATTTTCCACCTCTTGTCTTTCAACAATTAGCTTGTCATTTAAAGGACGAATTTTCATTTGAAGTGCCTCCTACTTAGAACCAAAAATAAAAGACATAGTTTGAACATAAAGATGGATTAACGAGTCGTCTGCTCGTTTCGATGAAAATAATAAGGTCGAAAAATTGGAGTTCAAGGGGGAAATTTAATAAAAATTTTTTATCGAACTAAATAAAATTCCCTATCAAAAATTCTCATTCACCATCCGTCATAATGAGTCTATGATGGAGGCTATTTTACGCAGTGGTACACATAGTTTGATAAGGATGACGAAAGAATGAAAAAGGCAATTTCTCTGTTTCTTGCAACGCTGAGCTTAGGGTTGCTCGCTCCTAATGTAGCGGCTTCTGAACGCGCGGAACAAGGATGGCAACTGATAGAGCAAGGCGCAATGATCGTCGATGTGCGCACTCCGCAAGAGTTCTCTGAGGGGCATTTAGACAATGCGGTAAATTTCCCTCTATCTGAGCTTGATAAACATTTTAAAGACGTCAAAAAAGATCAAATGATCGTGCTGTATTGTCGCAGTGGTAACCGCTCGGGCCAAGCCTACCAATATTTGCAATCGCAAGGTTTCACAAATCTGCACAATGCAGGCGGCCTGGAAGAGTTGCAAAACGCCCAATAATCCCTCGTTTTGTTACTACATGACTCGTTTTTCATCTGGAAAAAACAGAGCGCGTTGCTGATTAGCGGCAACGCGCTCTGCGGCTTCCCCTAGTTTTATGTACGTTGCTTAACTCCTTTTAAGCACACGCTCCCCATTATTCGCAAAGTCCGGCTCTAAAAATCTATGTGGTAGTTGTTATTGGAATTGTTTAGCGCAATTGACCAATTTTGCTCAGACTCTTGCGCACTCATCGGCACCCATTGCGCATAAAGATGTGTCCAGTTGCCATTCACTTCGAGCTCTACGTCACCCGCCATGTTTGGATACAACGTCGTGATACGAGATGTCGGGTCGGCAATCACATCGCCATTTGCGGTGGTATACGCCGCTTTCGAATACAAGTGCAACGCCCCCTCGGTCGAACCGGTATAATTCACAGACAAGGTAATTTTTTCACCAATATCGAATGAGAAGTCTCGTTCCGCCACGATGTCAGCCGTATTGTCGAGAACCTGAACCGATGGCGTCGGTGTTGGTGCCGGAGGCGTAGTTGAGCCACCACCTCCACCGCCGCCTCCACAAGCTACGGTTAATGCCGAAATCAACGTCGTCATAAGCAGTTTTGTAGAATGTTTCATGTCAGGCTCCTTACTGCTGAGTTGCAGGAATTACTTTGTTAGCGGTTGAGGCTTGGTACCACGTTGTTTCTGACTCGCCACTGCTGGTTACCCAAGTTGGAAAATCGGGATACGCTTTACTGATGTCGACGTTTTCAATCGGATGATCCCACTCGTCACGAATGTTGATCGCCCACGGCATGTTGTTGTTCGTCAAGAATGACTCAGCGCCGCCGGAGTTATCATCATGCAGGTTGAAAAAAGAGTTATTCATCTCACTGGTTCCCGCAAAGGACTTGAAGTGCGTTTGCCAACTCATGCCCGGAGGCGTGGCAGTAAAGTCTCCGTGATACGAGTCTTTCGAAGCAAAGATGAATGAATCGTAAGGCGGATAGCCAACTTGCTCACGTGAAACAGGCGTCGATAGCTCAACGGTGAGCTGATAATTCAGAACATCTGACGTTTGCTGACTCACACACGCGGTTTGAGTGCGATAAAAAGTACAATTGCTGTCTAACTCACCCAATGCTTCTAAGTCTTTGCGCAAGTTTTCTGAGACCACAAGCACCGCCTCACCGCCAGATTGCACCACTTGATGAGTGACGGGTTCGCCATTTCGAGTCAACACGGTCGACGCAATATTGGCAGGGTTAACATTTGGTAGATGAACCGCAAAACCGTTGGAGAACCCAGCTCCCATCGCCTGTAAGGTGTAATCGAATGTAATGTTTTTGATTTCACGCTGACCATTTAGCAGTTCGGTAACGCGATAACGCCACACCACATCGTTGAAATCGTAGTCGCCCATTAGCGGCCAGCGATCTTCAAACGCCATCGTCGCGTACGTATCTGAGCTTGGATAAACCGAAGTTACCGTCACTTCTGGGTTGTTTTCTTGCACCAATGGCTCGTATTTCGAATCCGTCGAACCATCAGTGTTGACGCCATCAATGGCGGTGAATGGGCTCACTTCGACAGTAAACAGCAAGTCATTGAAATCATTGTCGCCATCAGGGCGATAAATATCTTCAAAACCCAGCACTAAGAACTCGTTTTGCGTATCGATAAAAGCCACGTTATGACGACGATTTTCTGAAGTCGACTCTGGGTTTAGATTGGAATAGCTGTAAAATGGCGTGCCCCAACTGCCAAGGCTGGCAATGTTATTGTATGAGCCAGACCAGCCCCAACCATTCGGAATAATGAAGAACGCGAGCGTTTGACCAGCAGTGAGCTGCACATTCAGGTCGATAGTGTCACCTTCTTCCATCTCGCCATCTGGCGCTTTCGATGTATTAGGGAAAATGATCACATGCGCTGCGATTTCATCTTTATTGGTCGGCGGGTTATTGGTATCAAAAACAAAATAACCGAGCGTATTTCGATACCCAGCCCCTTCATTCAAAAAGGTGACTTTTGCGGTTGCAAACTCCGCGCCATTCAACTCTTCATCGATATCAATGCTGGAATAACGTTCTGGCGCAATAAAGGCGCTGTTGACGAGTGTGCCCTCTGGCAACATGGAGTAAACGTTACTAAGCACATCTTGCGGCAAGGTTTCTGCGACCGAATAGGTATTAACGGGTTTACCTTTAGCTGAATAATTTGAACTGTCACTACCAGATTCAAAGGTAAAGTCGCTGGTCATAAGCGCACTGGCTGAAAATGATAAGCAGCAGCCAGAAAGCGCGATTAGTTTCCCTGTTCTCATAATGTTCCCCTTCTTTAACCGGACGTTGGTCATATGCAAGAAGGAGCAATTATGGTGCCTAAATTAAATTATTTATCTAACAAAGAGTTATGATGATAAGGGTGTTTTTTGTCATTTTGAGAATGAACATGACAAGCGAAGTAGAAGTCTGAAGAGTTCAGAAAATGCGTTCGTGTGCAGTGGAATTTTAATCCGCGAGGCGTTGATACTCGCCCCGCGATAACAACGGATTTTCTCTAAAGTTTTGGCCCTGCTTTAAACTGGGTCAGGTTGTCGGTTATTTCTAACCACGGCGCTTTTGACGCCACGAAAATATGAAAGCTTGGTTTGTGAGATGGGGCATCGTCCAACACACCTAAGCGAATATTGACGATTCCGTTATTCTTTTTCGAATATAAACTTGAGCCGCAATGGCGACAAAAACATAGCTCGGTATTTTCACTTTTCTGATAAGTTTGAATATCCTCTTTCCCTTGGATAATGAGCAACTTATCTAGAGCAATGCCGCCCGCCGATGAATAGTCAGAGCCAGTAAATTTTCGACATTCAGAGCAATGGCAATTGCCCATGTATTTGAATTCATCCGCCACTTCGAGTCTTACCTTGCCACACAGACATGAGCCTTTGAGTACTTCCATTTGAGTCCCTTTTTTATTATGAACCTACGTGAGGTTGGTGATGGTCTCGTCACCATGCCACCACAAGACGACAAATTAAAGACGGGTAACGCAGGTTTTCAAAAATGAAACGAAAATGTAAAAACCACAACGCGATAAAAGTTCATTTCTAACGCGACGGCGAGAAGCATGAGTCCTAAAGCTCATTCATCCTAACGCCAAAAGGTAGGAAAACAGAAAGACGATCAGAGAAAAGTAAAATGAGCTTTTCGGATACAAAAACACCAAGCAAGATGCTTGGTGTTTTCTTAATATTTTATTTAACCACGCCATCGCTCTTCATAAGAGACATCGTGTTAAGCAAGTTCAGTGCTTAGAAAATGCAGTGCTTAGTAAAGCTGGTTGCTTCGTTTGCTGTCCAGTCACCTTTTGGCTTGTCTTTCAAGCTCTCACACCATTGCTCACTGCCAACACCATCTTGAAGAACACAGTGCTTTGCAAAATCGACGGCATTGTCTGCTGTCCATTCTGTTTTTGGCTTATCGCGCATGTCGTTACACCAGCCTTCGGTGCCCACTTCATCGCTACAAGCAGTTAAAGCAGACACAGCTAACATCAGCATGACTAGTTTTTTCATAAATTCAGGTTCCAGTTGCAAACAATTAAATACCCATCACTTCAACAAGCGTTGTTCATCAAAGTGACTTTTGTATCAACTATAACGAAATTATCAGTCTACGTGTTAAGACACCGAAAATTTATTGAGCGACGCTGTGATAATCACACCATATCTGGTCTTACAGACGACGTGCTTTAGTTAACGCGTTCACCTTCGCCGATCCAGTACCAAAGCAGGCCAAACGCAGCTCTAACGCCATTTGTTCAAAATGATCGACCACCAACTGCGTGCTGATGGTCGCAGCTTTCAATACTGCACCAGCTTGACCTACGAGGTTCGCGCCTAAATGAATCGCTTTCGCCGCCTCAAGTCCATTGTGGATACCACCAGAGGCGATCAAAGGCAATTTAGGATGCTGCGCACGTATTTGCGCCAAACACGTTGCCGTCGGAATACCCCAATCACGGAAAAGCTCTGCTGCGCGCTGCATGTGAGGGTTGTCTTGGCAATACCCTTCAACCGCACTCCAACTTGTGCCACCAGCGCCCGCGACGTCAATTGCGTCCACGCCAGCATCAACCAGTCGCTGCGCCACGTCACCGCTTATACCAAAACCTACTTCTTTGATGATGATAGGAACGTTAACGCGCGGCTTTAGTTGCTCAATAGCGTGCAATACACCAATCCAATTGTGATCGCCGTTTTTCTGAAACGCTTCTTGCATCGGATTAACGTGCACAAACAAGGCATCTGCTTGAATCGCCTCAACCGCACGTTGCGCGTTATCCAATTTGCCTTTGTCACGCAGTTGAGCAGCTCCTAAGTTTGAGTACAGCGGCACACCTTTCGCGAGTTCACGGATGGTTTTACCCAAGCCAGAGTGCTGGCTTTCTTCTAAGCTGATCCGCTGAGAGCCCACACCCATCGCGATACCTAACTCGCTTGCGGCTTCAGCTAAGCGGCAGTTGATCGTTTCGGCGTCTCTCGCTCCCCCCGTCATGGAGCTGATCAAAAACGGCAGCGCCAATCGATGGCCAAGAAACTCAGTCGATAAATCGATAGTGTTGAAGTCACATTCTGGCAGCGCACAATGTTCAAACTCGACAAACTCAAAACCCGCCGTTTTCTTTTTCATGCTCATGTCATGATGTAAAACAGCGTCTAAATGTAAGTCTTTTCGGTTAGTTTGCGGAGCCATAATGTCACCCTAAAGTAAAACAGTCGCGCAGTATTGCCATCCTTATCAGTAACGTCAATGCGAATTTTCTGAAATAGGCGCATTGCATTTCCGAAACCAGCAATGAATCGTTATTTACTCTGAAATTATAGGAAGAGAACCCCCCCCCTCTCGTTTAAAACGATAACGGCGAGTTACTCCCTAAGCTTGGATAACAAACGGATAGGATGCCAACTTAAAGGCGGTGAAATAGATGTTTTGCGTTCTATTGTGCGCTTTCAGGCAGAATTAGCGACACAATGGTACTTGTCGTACTTGGCGCAAACTGATCCGGATCATCACAGAATTGGATTTTGCCTTTGTCTTCGACATTAAACAGCGGGATCACCAAATTGGTTTTGTGATGTTCCAAATAATCTTGGTAAGTGAAGTTCTCACTCAGTTTGGTGTGCTTGATTTCCGCACCTCGGCTTAACAGGCTCGCTAGCTGGGTGTAACTAACATTGCCCCCCATCAACAGCTTGCCGTGATACTCCTGAGCAACAGAGTGCTTTTCACTGCCGTTTCCATTCGTCTTCACTTTTTGCAGACAATGCACTTTATCTTCGCCAAACTCGTCGACAAATTGCATACAAGCCATGATGTTGAAGTGTTGATCTGGCGTGAGTGCGACCACTTGACCAATGCCAATCATGTTCAGGTTGTCATCCGCATGGCTAGAAATCGGGTTACCGTAATAATAATCCAGGCCCATCATACGAACTTGGCTGATGTACTCCCAGTTTGAGTCCGTCATCAATACACGTCGATCATAACGCGCTAACGCTTGGCCAATTTCACGTGCGACTCGGTTCGCCCCAATAAGTAGGAAGCCTCTCGGCGCAGGTTCAGCGACCCCCAACGCAATCGCCATAGGGCGAGCAGTGGCACTTTGTAATACCACCGTACCGATGATCACCATAAAGGTCATTGGCACCAGTAAGCTTGCTCCATCGACTCCGTATTCGGTCAACTTAATCGCAAACAGAGAAGAAATCGACGCAGCAACAATACCGCGTGGTGCAACCCAAGACAAAAAGAGCTTGTCTTTAAGGTTCAAGTTGCTGCGCATCGTAGAAAGAAAAATCGATAACGGGCGCGACACCAACTGCATAAAGACAAACAGCAGCAACGCACCACTGCCCAGCGCTGCAAAATCATCCAAGCTGATTCGAGCCGCAAGGAAGATGAACAAACCGGTGATCAGCAAAATGGTCAAGTGTTCTTTAAAGTGCAGAATTTGCTGAATGTTGATGTCTTTCGCGTTGGCAAGCCACATACCCATCACGGTAACGGTTAATAACCCCGCTTCTGATTCGATGTGGTTAGAGACCGAAAATACGCCTAGTACTACCATTAAAACCGCAAAAGGCTGCAAGTATTCCGGCAACCACGCTCGACGCAATACCGTCGCCACGGCTGCACCAGACGCCACACCTAAAATGACACCTACGGCAATGATGGTGCCAAAGACTTCCATGCTGTTTACGGCGCTGTGCGACACGATAAACTCATACACCATCACCACAAACAGCGCACCAAGAGGGTCGATTAAGATCCCTTCCCAGCGCAAAATATTGGCAAGTGTACTGTTAGGCCTTACCGTCCGAAGCAGCGGCACGATAACTGTCGGCCCCGTGACGACGGTTAAGCTACCAAACAACATGGCGAGCTCCCATGTAAAACCAAGGAAATAGTGTGTTGCAACACTGGTTGCCGCCCACGAGATGATCGCCCCGATGGAAACAATGCTCCATACCGACCCACTCACGCCACGAATTTCTTTAAAATTTAAGGTCAAACTGCCTTCAAATAAAATGACTGCCACCGCTAATGAGACCAACGGAAAGAGCAAATTTCCCAAAATTTCATCGGGTTTGAGCCATTGCATAAATGGCCCGACGATGAGGCCTGCCAACAGCAAAAACAAAATGGCTGGCAAGCGCAGCCGCCAAGCTAACCACTGACAGCCCAAACCAATGACCCCTACCGCTGACAGCAACAGCGCTTCATTACCCACTTGCATCTATCGTCACCTATTTTTATCGTTGTTTTAGCGTCACAGCGCTAGGATGCGTTGACCCTTAGAATTATGAATATAGTTTATACCCAGTGACTTAGCGGCGATGTGTGCCGAAAAGTCGTCCAGAAACTGCATCAAGACTTGCGTCATTCTCGCAGTTCCCCTCAGAGCAAGGTAAAGTGGGTACAAAATTTCACGCGGAACCTAGCATCATAAAACGCTCAGGCATAGAGCATGAACTAAGCTTTAGTGTACGTGCTCAAAGTTAAGAATCATCTATCGTGTGAGACAAACGACCAAGGATAGGGAGAAATGGATTGTTTACGACACTTGCGCTGATCACGGCTTTTTTTGCCATATTGATCGGTTTGAAAGCCGCCAGTCGGATATCGTTGCTGGAAAAAGAACTGTCGAAATTACAGAAAGAAGTTGCCTCTCTTCGCGTCAGCACGCGTCGCGATTCGAAACTCGAAGCCTCCCAACCAGAGCCTGATACATCGGAATCCAGCCTTGGGGCGGCCTCTTCGATGCGTTCAGATTCTGGCGACTCGGCGTTAAGCGCTCCAAGCAATATCGAGCCTGAATTTGAGCCTTCATACATTGCAACTCAGCAGCACCATAGTGAGCAAGAGCAAACCGAACTCAACCAAAGCCAGCAAACACAAGTTCAGTTGGCGACGTTTACTCAGCAAGAAGACCCACTAATCCAGAAGCACGCGCAAAAACTCATTGCTAACTTCCAAGAGAACTGGCTAGTTTGGGTTGGCGCATTAGCCATGTTGATCGGTGGCGGCTATCTGGTGCAAGTGATTGGCAGCCATATTGAGTTTTCGCCACTTATGCGTGTTTCTTTTGCCTTTTCACTCTCGTTACTTATGGTACTCGCTGGCGAGTGGTTCCATCGAAAAGAGCAAAACAACCCGGATCGCGCCGCACGCGCTCAAGGCTTTACCTATGTGCCTGCTGCTGTCACCGGAACGGGGCTAACGGGCATTTACTGCACCGTCATTTTTGCTTTTGTGGTTTATCAAATGCTGACGCCAAGTGTCTCGTTGATCATCTTGGCTGCGGCGGCATTTTGCAGTTTAGCGTTATCATTACGACAAGGGCCGTTAATGGCGGTGCTCGGTTTAATCGGTGGCTACACCGCTCCACTTTGGATTGGAGGTAATGAACCGAACTACTTTTTGTTAGCCGGATACATCTGCGCGATTTCGTTCGCGGCGACCTTATTGATGCAAAAAGTGCATCGGGCATGGATTGCGCCAAGCATCGCCGTTCCGCATGTCATTTGGATGCTGCTGTTGATTGAGAGTATTCCAACTGAACTGCTGTTCTCGTGGCTCGCGATTTATCTCTCCATCACTTTGTATCTCATTTTCGCGGTTCCGAGAATGGGTTGGATGCTCAATCCTCGTTTTCGCCACTATCAAAGCAAGTGGACAAATCAACCAACCGCGACCTCTCTTGCAGTAGCGTTATTGACCTTTTCTGCTATCACCAGAATGCCGGAACTGAACACTCTACAAATGGCGTACTGTTATACGCTGCTTGTGGCGATCATCTGGCTACCAGCACTGCGTACAGGCTGGTCGTTACGTGTATTTTTGCCATCCATACTCGTCTCGGCAACCGCGCTGATTGTTCTCACCATCGCGTTTGATGCGCTGTATATGTTAGAGCGAGAAGCCAGCATCCTATTCGCATTTGCGGTGAGTATTGCGCTGATTGGCTTTAGAACCTATTGCCAATCTTTGAGTGACCGTTCGCAAATCAGCAACGTGCTTTTGTTGGTGCTAGCACCAACGATGGGTTTGGTCACGTTGTTTTATGCTGACGAATTCATGCACGGTTACGCCCTGTACTGGACGTTGTTCTGCGCGCTCATCGCGGCCTATTATGCGTTCCTTAGCCAGCGCCTTCGCTCTCTTGCACTTGAATGTTCAGCGGTCGTTCACGCTCTGATTTCTGGCGTCGCTTTCGTTTGGTTAAGCGACACTTGGCTCACCACTGCCATTTCGATACAAGTCGCGGTGATGGCACTGCAAATCCAAGCCGGGTTCTTTCGCCCAGCAAGTTGGGCGGTCAAAATCGTGATGGGTATTTTGGTGGTTCGTCTCACGTTGCTGCCATTTATTCCACAATGGCAGCCGGTTGAGAGTGGGCATTGGGCTTGGATCATTCTTAGTTACGTGCCGTCATTGGCTATCTTAGCCTATGCCCGAAGCGTGCTAGCGAAACAAGATTCCGACCTGACCAACTGGTTCGAAGGGGCGTTTTTGCATGTGTTCTTAATGGCGTTGTTCACCCAAACCAACTACTGGTTAACGGGACAATACGGCTATTTGGGGCACATCGATTTCACAAGTGCCGTGGTCTTTGCCAATCAAGCACTGGTTATGGGCTTGGTTTACAGTTATCGCAGCCAATTTGCTCAGCAGCTCACCCTTGTTTATCAAGCCTATAGCTACTTATTGTGGGGCGCATTCGTGCTATTGACGGTATGGCTGAACAGCGTTGAATCGCCACTCATCACCAACAACGTATCGGCACAAGCCATGCCTGTGTTCAACATGCTGAGTTTAGGTTGGCTTCTGCCAGCGTGCATTCTCATTGCTGCGGTCATTAGACGCTGGAATACGCTGCGTGTACACCGATTAGCGGTCGCATGTCTTGGCTTTGCATTAGCGGCCATTTGGCTAGGGATGTCGATTCGACAGTTCTGGCAAACCACGTCAATGACGCTGTTTCAACCGACCAGTATGGCAGAGTTGTTTAGCTACTCAGTGGCAGGATTAATGGTTGGTGGCGCTTTAACTTGGCGCGGTGTCACTCACAAGGCGGTGATGATGCAACGCATCGGCTTAATTATATTGGCCTTTGTGGCGTTGAAAGTCTTCTTGTGGGATGTAAGCTCTTTGGACGGGTTCTGGCGCGCCATCAGCTTCTTAGGCTTGGGGGCATCACTTATTGCTTTGGGGTGGCTATTTCAAAAACTGCATCGCTCAGTCACTCAGACCTCTGAGTCATAATCGACGTTCTTCAACACAAAAAGATAAGCGGACAAGAGAGATTCCCGACAATGCATTTTCGCCGTTATTGGGGGGCAGCAAAAATGTAAAGCCGGGAATCATTGGAGTGTTCTTTGAAACGGCGTTATTTCAACAATGCAACCACCGTATGACGGCGAACATTCGCTTGCGCATTTAACGCTTGGAACGTCGAGGTAAACTGACCAGACGTCTCCATAAAACCATCCAGTTTTGCGTTCACTTCATCTACCGAAAGTTGATGACTTTTGCTTTGGATTGAGCGCATCTGCGTGTTCAACTCGCCATGAAAAGCTTTCGCTTCTTCTAAGCTGGTTTGCACTTGTCTTAAGTGCTGATTGACTTTCGAGATGGTCTGTTTGATGCCATCACGAGAGCCTAAATCAAAACTCAGCTCAGCAATGCCGTCCGGCTCAGATTTCAAGTTCAGCACATTTGGCTGGCCAGCAGGGAAGCGATGCCCTTCGCCCGTAACCAAAACCTTCTGCTGCATTTGTTGATAAGCGTTATCGCGCGCTTCAAACAAAATGGTGCCGTCTTCAGCCAATGATGCGCGCATGCCCATTGCAATTAAACTGCGGTCGAGCATTTTCACCGTGCGTGCGCCGTCCGATTGACCGTCAAACTGAATCATCACCGCTTGGCCCTGAGGGAAATCCAAACGAATTTGTTCCGCTCGGTCACTGAGACGATGCACATTCAAACCTGGGATAGAGAAGCGACGAATATCGGCTTTATCCAATTTGAGATTCAACTCGTTATCAATCACCTTCTGGCCATCAAAACGCGCTTGTTCCACAACACGTTGAATGTTCGCTTTAGAGCGCACAAGCGTATCTTGCAACCCCGGCACATTTTGTGTGCCTTGCGTAACGGCTTGAGTTAACCCACGCTTAATGTGCGTTAGCTCTTTACCAATGGTTTGCAGTGATTTTGAAGCAATTTGTACCGCTGTTGCTTGTTGCTGTCCCTGAGTCAGTTGAATGCCTGAAACAGAATAGGCTGACGCGGTGTCAGCCTGAACTTGAATTGGACGCGGTTTGATCGTACTGCTTGAATCCGCAGAGCGGGTTGGCATGATAGAGGCTTGTTCTTGGCCACCCAAGCGTATGCTATGGGCTCTAACCTCTACTGTACTCATTACCATAAAAGAACTTCCTAACCTTAAATACGGTCAAACAATGAAAGATCGTTGATCTTCACGTAGCTCGCCTGCGTAGCTTGCAGAGCAGCCATGTAGTTGCTTAAACGTACCGAAGCTTCACCGTAGTCCAATGCAGATAAGTCACCAGAGACTTTGTCGACAAACAACTTGTTTTCGCTGTGTGCGCCATCCATCAAATCTAGGTTGTTATGGCGACCACCGATTTCCGTCATCGCGCCTAGTACGTTTGCCATCGTATCATCGATGGCGTTTAGGCTAGCGTCCACTTCGGCTTGAAAATTCGGACTCGGCTTCTCAAATTCTGCAATCAAAGCGTCGATTTGATTAAGAACGTTCTTGCCGCCACCAATATCTAGGATCTCTTGTGCGGTCATGTTCGAATCCATGGTCACGCCTTTCGCCACCGTCACCACACGAACATCGCTGTTGCCTTCGACTACATAAGCGCCACTTGATTTATTGAGAGCAGCAGTATCGGTTTTTGTGCCCGAGAACAGAAAGTGGCCTTCTTCATCTTGCGCATTGAAAGACGATTCGATGGAGTCACGGTAGCTTTTCAGTTCGGTGATCATGCCGCTACGGTCTTGATCCGTTAACGAACCGTTCGCGCCCCAAAGAACAATGTCACGCATGCTTTTCAAACTTTCGCTCACGGAGTCTAGGTGTGTCTCTTGGCTTGAAAGCGTTGTTTTCAGGTTTGCGATGTTGCTTTGGTATTGAGCAATCGCGCTGTTTTCGCGTTCCAAGTTAAGCAGCTTGATAGACGCCATTGGATCATCAGACAGTTTAGTCAGTCGCTCACGTGTCGACATTTGTTGAAGTACTTTCCCAAGGCCTGCGCTGTTGCTCTGCAGGCTTTGCAGCATCATTTGGCTGAATTGGTTATCACTGATTCGCATCTGGGTTTCCTCTAGAATAACTGCAATACAGAGTCGAACAGCTGGTTCGCCGTACTGATCACTTTCATGTTGGCATTGTGCGCGTTAGCAAACGTCATCAAGTTCGCGGCTTCTTCATCGCTGTTCACTGCACTTACGTTGTCGCGAGCGGTATGCGCTTGCTTGCTCATTGCCAGTTTTGCTTGGTAATCCGCATCAGCCTGACGCGCTTTGATCGCCGTTTGGCCAACCATTGAGGTAAAGGCATCGTTCAAACTCACTGAGCCGTAACCCGTTACCGCAACCGGTTTGTTACTCAAATCAATCAGAGATTTAAGAACATTCGCGTTACCCGGTGTACCATCGCTTGAAAACGCCAATTCTTCCGCGCTCAAATCTGTGATGGTTAAACTTGCCGCTGGGTTATCAGGGTCGTAATTAAACAGTGGTTTGCCAGCATTGCCTTTCAAGTCTTTACCTGTAGCAAGTACCGCGTTGTACTCATCTGCCAGAGCTTTGGCCATGTCATCAAGCGCCACTTGGTTTGGCTTTAGAACGTCGGTTTGGTAATCGTTAATGGCACCCAACTTACCCCCGACCGAATCGCCAATAGCGAAGCTTTGATTAGCAAAATTCACGTGCAGATCCGCAAGATACGGATCGCTTGGATCAGGAATCGCAGACAGTTGACCAAAGTCCGAACCCATGACTAACGGCTGACCAGAAACCAACGTCACCTGCATGCTGCCATCCGGTTGATCGGTTGTTTTCACTTCGATCACTTGTGACAGCTCACCGATCAGCTTTTCACGCGTGTCCATCAATTGAGCAGGGTTACCGCCTGTACCTTGCATTTCAACGATTTGCTTGTTCACGTGAGCGATGTTCGACATCAGACTGTTTGCATGAGTCAGCGCAGCAGTGCGCTGATCGTTCATGTCTTTATGTTGGTTGTGCAAAGACTGAGTTAGTGTGTTGAAGCGTCGAGCCAACGCTTCTGATTCATTGATGATTTGCTGGCGGTAAGGCATCGATTCTGGCTTCACTGTCGCGTCGTTAAGCGCGGCGTTAAGCGAATCTAAGCCAGCAGAGATACTAAATCCGTCTGCACCCAAGGTGTTTTCTAGTTGGCTCATGTTGCTGGTGTAACCAGCCGCGTAAGCCGCCAAACTATTGGTAGACCAAGTTTGTTTAACCAAGAACTGATCAGTTACACGGCGGATGCTGGTCACTTCCACACCCATGCCAGAACTTAAGCGGTTGGACTTACCATCACCAACTGTCGCCATCAACGCTTGTTGACGGCTGTATCCTGGCGTGTTGACGTTCGCAACGTTTTGCGCCGTCACGTCAAGTGCAACGCGGTTTGCGTTTAAACCTGAGAGGGCGATATTAACTAGGTTCATTTACAGCTCCATTTTCCTGATCAGCGGCTGAGAAAAAGCGGTCGTCATACCGGCTTCTCCAAGCACTTGTTTAACTGAGGCGACCGCTTGAGCCGTTGAGTTAAATGGGTCGGTAATTTCTTCGAGTTCAAGCTGTGATATCGATTCAGAATCGACCGGTTTACCGTCATTTGCAGAAGACACATTGCGCGCCGAATCGAAGGCCACTTCGCGCATTGAAGGACTCAGCTGCTGAATCAGCATATTAGCGATGCCAGAGCTTTGCTTTTTCGCTAACTCCATCGCCAACTGACCATCGTACATGTCGCGAAAAACGCCTTGTTGCTTGCTTGAAAATGGGCTGTCTTTGTCCGCTAACACGTCGCTGCTGCTGCGCATTTGACGCAGCACCAGTTGTAAGAACATAGCTTCAAACTGACCCGCCACCATTTCGAGCGCGCCTTCTTGATCACGACTGTGCTTGATGTTCGCCAACGCACTGTTGTCGTGATAAAGCATTGAGTTCAATTGAGCTTGATCGCTGCTACCGTCTAGTTTCATCGTTCACTCCTTAAATCACGACCAGTTCAGCATTCAACGCGCCCGCTTCATTTAGTGCCTGAAGAATCGACATTAAATCGGTTGGGGTTGCGCCTAAGCTGTTGACTGCATCGACAATGGTATTGAGCTCTGTACCCGGAGGCCAAATCACCATTTGAGCGAGCTCTTCGTTTACATCAATATCCGTTTGATTCACGACTTTTGTCTCACCATCAGCAAACGCATTCGGCTGGCTGACTTTTTCTGATTCTGAAATTCGCACCGTCAAGTTGCCGTGGCTTACTGCCGCTTCGCCAACTTTGACATTCTTGCCAATCACCACAGTGCCAGTACGGGAGTTGAAGACGATACGTGCAGGCTTACGACCTTCCACTACGCTCATCTCTTCCAGCATCGACATCATGATCACGCGTTGTTGCGTGTCTTTCGGCGCTCGCATATCCACGCGTGCTTTGTTGATGGCAACAGCCACGTTCGGACCAAACGTATTATTGATTTCACGTGCGATGTTTTTTGCAGTAGTGAAACTTGGTTTGCGCAGGTTTAACGTGATTTCATCGCGCTGGTTGAAGTCTGTTTTGATTTCGCGCTCTAACGTTGCACCATTCGGCACACGACCCGCTGTTGGCGTATTCACTTCGACTTTCGAACCACTTTTACCTTCAGCAGATAAACCGCCCACAACAACGCTACCTTGTGCGATGGCATACACTTCACCATCGATACCGCGTAGCGGCGTAAGAAGCAGCGTACCGCCGCGCAAGCTTTTCGCATCACCAATGGATGATACGACCACATCTAAGGTTTGGCCCGGTCCTGCCATAGGGTCTACCGATGCCGTCACGCTTACCGATGCTACGTTACGCAGTTTAGGGTCCATGCTGTCATCAATCTGAACACCAAATTGGCGCAACATGTTGGTGATGGATTGTGAGGTAAATTTTACTTGGTTGCGGTCACCTTGGCCGGCAAGACCAACCACCAAACCGTAACCGACTAATTGGTTTTCGCGGATGCCTCGAACATCCACCAAATCCATAATAGGAATTTCCACTTCAGCCTGTGAAGTCGCAGGAAGCCCTAAGGTCAATGCCAGTAGGAAAGACGAAAAAAAGGTATTGATTGGCTTCATTAGAATGGTACCCATGGGCTGTTAAAGAACTGAGTCAGCCACCCAGCAGCGTTGCTGTCTGCCAACGCGCCACGACCAGCGTAAGTGATGCGAGCATCCGCAATTCGTTGAGAAGAAACTTGGTTATTGCGAGTGATGTCATCGACGCGAACAATGCCCGTCAAACGGATAAATTCATCACCTTGATTTAGGCGCAGCCACTTTTCGCCACTGATGCGCAATACGCCATTTGGCAACACGTCATGCACCGTGACCGTGATAGCACCTTGGAGCTTGTTGCCTTGTGAGCTAGACGCACTGCCATCGAAATTTCGGCTGCCGTCAATGCTCACACCAAGTTCATCAAACTTTTTAGTGCCGATGGTTGGCGCAGCAAAGTTCACCGCTGAGCTCTTACCAAATTTGGTTCCGGCTTTTTTACTTGAAGAAGTCTCTTCAGAAAGCACCACGGTTAACACATCACCGACTCGGTACGCACGACGATCTTGGAACAGAGTCATCGTGTATTGGTGACGATAAAGGCTACCAGATTGAGCGTCTGGTAAGGTGTAATCCAACTTCGGCGGCGCATACTCCTCAGCATTTGGCTGAGGCGGAATAAACTCCTGACGTCCGGCACATCCCACCAGCAACACGACGGCTACTGCCCAACTCTTAGAAAGCCATTTCATTGCTTTTTCCTTCATCATCACCAACTTCATCATTACATCGATTGCGAGACAAACTTCAGCATGTCATCTGCTGCTGATACGACTTTGGCATTCATCTCGTAAGCACGTTGAGTCGTGATCATGTCGACCATTTCTTCCACGACTTGCACGTTAGAGCCTTCTAGCGCGCCTTGCTTGATGCTGCCTGCACCATCTGCGCCAGCAATCAGCTCATCGGCAGGGCCACTTGCTTCCGTCTCGCGGAACAAGTTACCGCCAACGGCTTCAAGGCCAGCTGGGTTGATGAATTTTGCTAGTGTGATTTGACCAAGCTGCTGAGGTGTTGGATCGTCTGCCGTTGTTGTTGTCACTGTGCCATCTACGCCAACCGAGAAAGAGGTCGCGTTGTCAGGAATTTGAATTTGTGGCTCAAGCGGTAGACCTTGACTGTTCACCATCAAACCTTCTGAGTTGATGTGGAACTGACCATTACGCGTGTACATAATCTGACCGTCAGAGTTTTCAATCTGGAAGAAGCCTTGCCCCATTACCGCTAGATCTAGGTCTTGAGTCGTGTTTTGTGTGTTACCTTGCGTGAACACTTTTTGCGTGCCGACAACGCGCACACCACTACCCAGTTGAACACCGCTAGGTAGCTCGTTTACCTGATCCACCTGTGCACCAGGTTGACGCTGAATGCTGTAGAACAAGTCTTCAAATACAACGCGGTCGCGCTTAAAGCCGACGGTGTTTACGTTTGCTAAGTTGTTGGAAATGGCAGTCATCTTCGTGTCCTGCGCTGCCATACCTGTCTTACTTACCCATAATGCCGAATGCATTGGTTATCTCCTTTTGGGGCGAGACTTATCTCGCCGCCATTAATTTGTTACCGGCTTGCGCCAACGTTTCTGCAGTTTTCATCATGCGTACTTGCATCTCGAAGTTACGCGTTAGCGACATCACGCCGATCAGCTCATCGATCGCCGATACGTTACTGCCTTCGATGTGTTCTGGTGCCAATTGCACGGTTTCATCCGCTGCGAATGGCACACCGTCAACGCTATGAAGCAAGCTGTCGCTCTCTTTTTGCAGCTGATTGATTTCTGGCTTCACCAGTTTCAATGTGCCGACTGCGATTTCTGCACCGCCGCCCGGTGGAATAACCGAGACAAGACCACGCTCACTGATTTCGATTTTTTGATAATCAGGCACCACCAACGGACCGTTTTCACCCACAACCGGGAATCCGTTGATAGACATTGCGCCAAAGGTATCGATTTGAATGTTACCGGCACGCGTGTAAGCCTCGTTACCCGCTGGCGTTTCTACCGCAAGGTAACCTTCACCCATGACGGCAACGTCCAGCGCACGACCTGTTTTCACAACGTCGCCAGAATCAAAACGCGTTGATGCAGAGTTTGTGACCACCATGGTTCGGCCATCAAAGCCCGGGCCTTGTAACTCCACACTACGAACACGTTCCATATCCGCACGGAAACCTGCGGTATCCGCGTTCGACAAGTTATTCGAACGAACGTGTTGCGCCTTAAGAACTCGGCTTGCACCGGAGGTTGCTGTAAATAACAAGCTATCCATGCAGAACTCCTATTACACCGCGTTGAACAAGGCTTGAGTGAGCTTGTCGCTGGTCGAAATCGTTTTTGCGTTCGCTTGGTAGTTACGTTGTGCTGTCATCAGTGCCACAAGCTCACTGGTTAGGTCGACGTTTGAGCCCTCTAATGCACCTGGAGTCAAGTTACCCAGCGTGCCAGAACCCGGAACGCCCATGATCGGCGCACCAGAGCTAAAGCTTTGTGTCCACGCAGTGCCGCTCACTTTTGCTAGACCTTGCGTATTAGCAAAATCAGCCAGAACCACTTGGCCTTGAAGCTGTGATTGACCGTTAGTGTAAGTTGCGTAAACCATGCCGTTGTCTTCTACGCGCACGCCTGCAAGCTCACCAGATGTGTAACCGTTCGGACTGTTTGTGCTCACGCCAAACGCAGCACCAAATTGCGTGCTGCCTTTTAGGTTGATATCAACGCTCATTGCGTTTGCGCCCGCAGCTGGGAATGCCACATTGAAAGAGCCTGTTGGCGCCGCTAACGTACCGTCTTTATTAAACGTCACAGGAATGGTTGAAACAGGAGTCTTACCACCGTCGACTTGCACGTTTACTTCCCATGCGTTGTCTGCCGTTTTAGTGAAGTACTGCGTCACGGTGTGAGAGTTGCCAAGTGAATCGTACACCTGTGTCGTGTAAGAAGAGTTGAACGAAGTTGGATCCGCTGGATCGAACGGCGTTACCGCTTTATCAATCGCTTTTGCACTTGCATCGAAGTTCGCAACAAAATCAAGCTTATCTGTCGCTTTCGCGTTGAGTGACGATGTTGATACTTGGATGTTACCTACGGAACCCGTCATCAGGTTGTTGTTGCTATCTACGCTGTAACCTTGCAACTTCGCGCCATTGTTCGCTGTTACAAAGTTGCTCTTATCCGTACCAAATACGCCAGAACGAGTGTAAAGCGTTTGACCCATGTGATCTTTTGTCACAAAGAAGCCGCTGCCGTTGATCGCCAAGTCCATCGAACGACCAGTACCCGTGATTGAACCGTTTTTATCGAAGTTTTGCGAAATAGACGCAACTTCTACGCCGCCAGGTTGCATGCCGTTGTATACCGCTGCGAACTCTGTGCGCGCACCTTTAAAGCCATACGTTGAAGCGTTGGCAATGTTGTGGCTGATCGTGTTTAGCTCTGTGTTGGTCGCGTCCAGACCACTAAGTGCGATGTTAAAACTCATAAAAGACCTCTGATTTGCTTATTTGGTTAAGCACCAAACTGAGTGATTTGATAGAAAGGAACGTTGCCAACGCCATTAACATTGACCAATGCTGCGCCACCTGAACTCGGAATACGAACCTGTTCAACAGTGCCAGCCAGTAGAACATTCGGGCTCGCTTGGCCTTCTTGAACTTCTACAGATACCGTGTATTTGCCCGGCTTTAAGCCAAGCTCTTCTGGATTGATTGAGAACTCAACGTCACCAGCGCCGTGAGCGCCAAGTGGTACGTTCGTCTTCTGACCGAACTGATCTTTCACAACTAAAGTCACTTGGTTTGAACCATGACTCAGTTCGATTTTGCCGTTTTGCGCACCATCACCCAGTTCGAATTCTTTTGAATTCACGTAAACCGTTTGACCAACCAAACCGGCGGTCGATAGCACTTGCATGTTGTCGAGTAGCACCATGCTGTTTTGCATGACCTTCGACATGTTCTCGGTACTTTGAACTTGAGAGAACTGCGCCAACTGACCGACGTATTCTGTGCCATCTAACGGGTTTAACGGATCTTGGTTTTGAATTTGCGCCACCATCAAAGAGATGAACTCATTTTGAAGTGAAGACGCGCTGTTCTTATCCGTTGGGTTTGGCGCAATGCCACTGTTTTCTTTTGCTGCCGCTTTAACCGGAGCGTCCGACGATAATGCCGTGTACTGTGCAAGACTCATTAGCTACCCTGCCCTAAACGAAGCAAGCCTTGCTGCATGCTTTTCACATTTGCCAACACTTCCACGTTCGTTTCGAAGCTACGAGTCGCTGACATCATGTCCGCCATTTCCGCAACCACGTCGATGTCTGGGTAGTAAACGTAACCTTCACCGTTAGCGAGTGGGTTATTTGGCTCAAAGCGTTTTTCCGCCTGACCTTTGTTTTGCACCACATCGACAATACGAACTTCAGCATTTGGGTAAATGCCGTTTTCTGTCGTCATTTGCGTTTTTTGATACACGGTAGCGAACACAGGTTTAAGTGCTTTGTACGCATCATCTGGGTTTGCAGACACCGCATCCGCGTTCGCAAGGTTACTGGCAACCGTGTTTAGGCGAACGGTTTGCGCCGTCATCGCAGAGCCAGTAATCGAATAAATATCAGTGAATGACATAATTAACGTCCCTCAATCGCTTTCGCCAAGCCGTTAAATTTCATGTTCAGAAATGTCAGGCTGGTTTGAAAGTCCATGTTGTTTTGGGTGAATTTTGCTTGTTCAACACCAAGTTCCACAGTGTTGCCATCTTTACTGTTTTGGTACGGCACCGAATACTGGGCCTGAACCTGCAGCTTAGGTACAGAATTACTCACACCGTTTGTCGACATCTGGTTCATAACAGTGGTGAAACTTAGGTCTTTCGCCAAGTACCCAGGGGTGTCAACATTTGCTAGGTTACTGGCGAGGACTTTGGTACGCTGAACGCGAAAATTGAGTGCCTCTGGATGTACACCTAAAGCATTTTCAAATGTGATCGCCATGCATCTTTCCTTACAGTCGGCTCGAATACGCCAAGATACAAACAAGATACGTGCCATAAAATTTATTTATATTTATCAATGATTTACAAACAAGAGTGGAAACCAAACTTCCGGTTTACGGAAAGCAAAAAAATTAGGGGGAAAACTCTAATTTCCTCAAAGTGGATACTGTTATTAGGAATTCTTTCGGCAGGACAAACTTTCGCTAACACGGACCAAACCACCTTCTCATCGGAGGAGCTAAAGGCCGTTGTCACGAAACATTTTGAACAAGAAGTAGACCGCGTAGCCAAATCCAACCAGTGGGGCGAGTACCAACTGGAGTACGATTTGTGGGTGCCAGGTTCTGCCAACCATTTACCCAAATGCGATGCCAAATTGGTGATCACGGGTCGCGATAACCAACCTTTACCAGTCGGTAACTTAAAGCGTTCCGTCAGTTGCGAAGACCTTACTGCACCTTGGCGAATCAATGTCACGATCAAATCCTCGGTCACACTGCCAGTGGTGGTTGCGGCGACGACTGTAGGTCGCAGTGAAGTGGTGACAGCCAATCATCTGAAATTGGAAACTCGAACCATTTCGCGCTCGGACGATTTCTACACCGATCCTAAACACGCCATCGGCTTGGAAACCACGCGTCGACTCCGCGCCGGACAAGTCGTCGATCCAACCAACTTAAGTGCCCCCGCTTTGATTGAGAAAGGCAATGAAATCATCATCATTGCTAGCAAAGATGGATTTAGTGCAAGCACCAAAGGTGTCGCCTTAGAAGATGGAGCGAAAGGCCAACAGATTGAGGTAGAAAACCTCAGTTCTGGAAGAGTCATTCGAGCGGTTGTGACAGGAAGAAACCAAGTTCATACTCAGTTTTGATTTTGGACTCAACGTAACATTTTTCAATTTTGCCTCTCGTCACATCGCGTGAGTATCGAGTACAAAAATAAAATTTAATGTTCACCACATCCTTGTCGCCTATTGGATTTAGAACATGATGATGAGGACCACAGCATGAAAATCGACAAAGTCGCGGGCGGTCATGTCCCACAAACAAATTTCCAACAAGCAAGCAAAAAGCCTGTTGAAACAATGGAACAAACCAAGGTAAGCGAGCCTGCGTTTCAAGCAAACACAGCAGCAATTGATCGTGCCCAAGCAGAAATGAAATCGCTACCAGACGTCGATATGGAAAAAGTTGAGCAAGTTCGTAACGCGCTAGCACGCGGCGAATTGAGCCTAGATACAAAAGCGCTATCTAAGGCAATTATGCAATTCCATACTGGTCACGAGTAAAAGCACAGCATTAGGAATACACCCATGGCAAGCGCGGCATCGCAGCGAATTCAGTATTTTGTTCGTTCAATTTCTGAAGACATCAAACTGTATCAGCAATTATTGACCCTACTTCAACAACAAAAGGCGTTGTATTTGAAGTTTGATGGTGAAGCACTGAACACCAACGTTCAGCAACAAACACCAATACTCAATAAGCTGAGCCGCTCTTCTAATGAAAGAAGCCAATGCATGCGTGAGCTGGGGTTACCGTGTAATGACTCCAGCGTAACAAGAATTTTCAACGCTTTGCCTGCCAAGATTGGTGCGCAAGCGAGAAAACAGTGGACGTTATTGGAGACACTCATCAAGCAGTGCCAACAATACAACCAGAGCAATGGCCAAAGCTCTGCTGCGTTCCATGAGTTAGTCAGTCAACTCAAACAACCTGTGCAACACACTTATGAAGATAAATCGTTTTAAACGATGGTCGTCTTGCCTACAGATTCAGCCGCCATCTCGGCTGGATACTGTAGGCCTTTTTATTTCTGCCTGTTTGTTGTTCAGCACTTCTTTTCTTTGCCAGGCAAAACCCAATACTACTGATATAGAGCAGCAGTATGAGGTTCTTGCGCCTTACAAATTACAAATCGACCAACGTCTCACTTCCGTCAATCCACTTCTCGACCACATCTTTAAGCAACTCAAAAGCAAGTCACTGCCCAAAAGTCTCGTTTTGGTGCCAATGCTAGAATCTTCTTACAACGCAAAAGCCGTTTCTCACGCCAACGCCGCGGGATTATGGCAATTGATTCCTGCAACAGCGATGCGCTTTGGTTTAACGGTTGATTCGAATGTGGATGAGCGTTTCGATACCCAAGCCAGCACGAAAGCTGCATTGGACTATCTGGCGTTTTTATACAACAAGTTTGATCAAAACCTCGCATTAACGCTGGCGGCCTATAATGCAGGAGAAGGCCGAATTACTCGCGCTATAAAGAAAGCGGGCTCCGATGACTTCCAACAGCTCACTCTGCCAAAAGAAACACATCAATACGTCAGTCGTTTTTTTGCCTTGGAAAAACTGATAGATATCGGGCAGTTACAACACTCTTCTTTTCAGCCATTGCTTCTATTTGCTGCTGAGTCTGCGGCACCATCACAGCCTCTGATCGACTTTAGTCGACTTCCTCCACTCGTTAATTTGTGATAATAATCACCAAAAAAACGAATGTCAGAAGAACGTAAAATTACAAGATCCTGTTCTGCTAATTTAAAAACTCGTGATCTCGATGCAAACGTGTGCAAAAAAGTTAAGGTAATGTATCTCAAGAATAAGAAAGAGTAGTGGTTTACTGATAATAGTCCAATTTGCACTTGTTTATTGGATAGATATGCATCACATTACGTGTGCAAAAAAGATGAAAACCAATGGTTGGACCTATTAATTATTTACACACTAAATATAAAACGGCTATTGTTTTCATAGTTTGAAACAAAACTCAGAATATCGAGATGACGCTTCGCTTGCGCGTCTGGAATAAGTCCGGGTTCCGGGGGGGAGCTCGGACTTTTTTATTGCGCTTAATTGCGTAAAGAAGTGAATGATGAAATCCCTAAACACTTCTAAAAACGCTTACTGAAGCTCATTCCCATTCAATAGGTATGAGCTCAGTCTTCGGCACTCTGGTGACAGCTAAAGCAACTCTTTAGCGATCAGGTGAAGTAAGAACGTTTCACGTTCGATACTCATTCCTTTCTTCGGGCTTTCTGCCATCGTCTTTTCGTTATGTGCTATCGCTTCATAGACATTCATCCAAACTGGACGCATGCCATTCTTCACTTCGTAATCTTCATACGCTGTCTCGCCCAGCTCACGATCGATTTTGCATGTGTAACAGTACGAAATCATGTGCATCACGTCGGCATCGTCTTTGTACCAAGGACGAAACTCTTCAAAAATGCCGAATGGTTTGATGCTATGAATATTTTTCGCCCCCGTTTCTTCTTCGAGTTCACGGACTAGCCCAGCAATAACGTCTTCACCTTCATCAATTCCGCCACCAGGTAGCGTGTAATCGTGATAACGCTCTGTGTAGAGCAACAACACATCTTCACCATCAAGTACAATGGCACGCGCTGCATTACGCTGAAAGATAATTTTATCGTCCAGATGATCGAGTTCTGGATGAATGGTCGATTGTAAATGTCTCATCGAAAATACCGCCGTAAATATGATGCGCGCATACTACCGGAGTTCACCCTTTAAATCATCGTTGTGTTAATAAGCAAGCCAAAGTAGCGATACCTAACCCAATTAAAGTGTACTAAACCGTTCACGAGATCGCGTTTTGTTGAGCGGCTTACGCTCGATACATTCACTATGTATCCGCAACAGATGTGACGTACTAGCAAGCTCTTTATGAGAAATGTCTAAAATTCTTCTAAATATGTCTACGCCCTTCTTACTTTTAACATCGATAAGACAATAATTGACGAAAGTTGCCTATAATCAAGGCAATACTCGCCTATCCCATGCGGAGATAAAGATGAAAAAAACAAGTTTAATGATGGCTATGGCAGGGACAATGGTACTTGCTGGTTGTTCAACTTATGACGGCGCAACTCGCTCAACAGAGTACACCTCTGTTGCCAATCCGGCGGCCGTTTACTGTGTACAACAAGGTGGCGAACTGGACACTGTGTCAGAGAACGGTGAGCGTGTAACTTACTGTGTGCTTTCTGACGATGAACGTGTTGAACAGTGGGAATACTACCGTAACAACCACAAAGAGAGTGACGAGCAATAAACTCGAATCTAATAAATAGTAATATTATTCAATAACTAAGGAGCCAATCGGCTCCTTTTTTGTTCTTTGATATCCGCATTTTCCTACAGGAACTTCACACTACTCTGACTTTACCGTATGCAAATATAATATCGAACAGCGTTCTATTCCTGACATTCCCCTGACAATACTTTCCACTTGGTCAATAAAATCATGCCCAACATCACACAAATTCACATTTCTTCCACATTTTTCTGGAAACAGGTGGTCAGGATGAAAACACAAATAGTTAAACAAGCCGAAACGGCACAAAACAACGTGATTACTGATGAGTCAAAACGCATCATCTACAAATCGTGTTTAAGCGCATTGATGATTGTTGCGATCAGTATTCTCGTCAATCTGAGTATTCGTCTTGATTACGTAGTATTGGGATCAAGTTTGGGTGAAGTCTCTATCACTGAAACCTTACAAGTGATCATGCTGGCGATTGCTTCATGGTCGTTCTTCCAACTTTCTAAGCAAGAAGAACAAGTTAAACACGCCGCTATTTTGATTTCCGGCTTCTTCGCTGTGTTGATCATTCGCGAACTGGACTACTGGATGGATATGATCCGTCACGGATCGTGGGTATTCCCTGCGTTAACCGTCACTGCTCTGGCTTGCGCAAAAGCTTACCAAGGTGGTAAAGGTACAGTGAACGAAATGGCACGCATTCTACAAGTTCCGCACATGAAGCTCTTGATTGGTGCCGTCGTTCTACTGCTTGTTTTCTCTCGCCTTTACGGCATGGGAAGCTTCTGGCAGCAAGTCATGAATGAAAGCTACATCCGCGATGTTAAGAACATTTCGGAAGAAGGCATGGAGCTGCTTTGCTACTGTCTGATTGCGTTGAGTGCTGTTCGTATGCGACGCGAAATCACTGAATAGACTCGGGATCTAAACGGTGATTGAGCGCAGTTAAAATGGGATGAAACACTTCCAATGCTAGCTCTGCTGTTGCAACCGATTCATCAAAGGCCGTCATTTCGATGGCCTTTTTCATTTCCGCAATTTGCTGCAAAACATCCATTTCTAACGGTAAAGCGCGAAGTTGATTTATTGCTTGTTTAGCCCGCAGCAAAGGCTGTGCTCGAACGCTAGTTAAATCTCGTTGAAATGCCCCACTTTTAACGCCCTCCAGATACACTCGATACGTCGTCAGTTCATCAAGTAAAAGAAACGCTTCTGCCTGTGGCCCTTGATGTGGGTATGGCACGCTAATGTGCTTCTGAATATCTAGAGAAATGTGTAAGTCTAAACCCACGGACGCACATTGAGATTTGAGCACGCGCAGTAAGCCTTGCTCATCCATTAGCGTTTGAATTTCTAATATGCGCTCAAGATGATAGGCGTTTGATAGCAAAATGACCTCAACCGCCGCTTGAGACGGTAACGGAAATAAACCGCTTTCACACAGAACTTTCGCTGCATTTCGCATGTTTTCAAACGTATTCAAAGAGCGATTTTCAAGCAGAGTTTGGCTTGTCGGAAAAGGCTTGGCCAGCGACGTATTCAGGGTCTGAAAATATGCATACATAGCGTCAGCTTCCGAAATGCTTTGTCCTTGCGTTTTTCCACCACAAAATACGAGAGCAGTATTCTCCATTGGCATTTCGCGGATCTTAGCGGCTAGAGCTTCGACTCTCGAGATGCCTTCGGCACTCAATTGGTTGTTAACCAATCGCTTACCTAGTACGATGACCACGTTACCTAACTTCATACTTCTCTCTCAATTTCCCCTGCGACAAAGTCACTGTTGTGTGGTCTTTGGCATAGTTACAAAAATCTTCTTTGCCAACCGCCTTACAGGCATTAACATCTAGTTAACAACATTGTTCTAGAGACCTATGAAAGGTTCATTGCTGAAGGAAGTCAATTATGCTGTCGATTTTCGATATTTTTAAGGTCGGTGTTGGGCCATCCAGCTCCCACACTAACGGTCCTATGCTCGCCGGATTCCATTTCACTCAACTACTTAGCGACTCTATGGCGAAAGTGCGTCGGGTGCAAGTTGACTTATATGGCTCTTTATCACTGACTGGTAGAGGACACCACACCGACCGAGCCACGGTGCTAGGGTTGATGGGCAATAAGCCCGATACCATCAAAATGACCAGTGCCAAAAGTGCACTGCAACACACCATCGAAAACCATACATTATCGTTAGCTGGCTCTCATCAAATTGAGTTTAGCTACGACCACGACATTGTATTTCACAGCGACAACCTGCCGCTGCATGAAAATGGTATGACGATCACCGCGCTCGATGCCGCAGGAGATCAAGTCGCCTTTGAGACGTACTACTCTATCGGTGGTGGCTTTATTGCGACAGCGGCAGAGCTCGAACATGGCGGCCAACAAGCCAGCGCAGAAGTACCTTTCCCTTTTTCATCCGCGGACGAAATGTTGGAAAAAGCAGAGAAAAATGGCCTCAGCCTTGGTGGCATGATCCTGCAAAATGAGCTGGCATTTCGAGAGCAAGAAGAAATTGACCAAAGAGCTGAACAAATTTGGAAAGTGATGTCACTGTGTATGCAGCGTGGTTTCGATACTGAAGGGATCCTTGAAGGGGGCTTGAACGTCACTCGCCGAGCTCCGAATCTGTTGAAAAAACTAGAAGCGAATGCAGCAGTAGAAAATGATCCAATGGAGATCATGGACTGGATTAACTTGTTTGCCTTTGCGGTCAGCGAAGAGAACGCGGCAGGCGGGCAAGTCGTCACATCACCAACTAACGGTGCCGCAGGTGTTATCCCAGCAGTATTGATGTACTACCATCGATTCATCAAAGAGCTGGACCTTAAGCAATTAAAAGACTTTCTCGCCGTTGCTGGAGCGATTGGTATTTTATACAAAACCAACGCGTCCATTTCTGGGGCGGAAGTGGGCTGTCAAGGTGAGGTGGGAGTTTCCTCTTCTATGGCAGCGGCTGGCCTAACCGCCTTGCGAGGAGGCAGCAACGAGCAAATTTGTATCGCAGCTGAAATTGCAATGGAACACTCTCTCGGTATGACCTGCGACCCAATAGGGGGACTGGTTCAAGTGCCTTGTATTGAACGCAACGCGATGGGCGCAGTAAAAGCGATTAACGCATCACGAATGGCACTAAAGCGCACTAGCAAATGTCTTATTTCATTAGATAAAGTTATCGAAACCATGTACCAAACTGGTAAAGACATGAATAAGAAATATCGCGAGACATCTCTAGGTGGTTTGGCAATCATCCATATGGCACCACCATGTGAATAATAAGTACGCATAATTTGCATCTTTCTTTACACATCGCATTGTTGGTGGCACTTAGCATCAACAGTGCGATTTCTTCCCTTCCTTGTATCAATACTCGCCTGCTTTCCATCATTTATTTTTCAATACGTTAAATTCGTTATTAGCATTTTGTTTTGATAATAATTTATAAATTGGTTTTTATAACTACATTTATCAACTTGATCTAGAACAACGGATAAGCAAATAACAAACTTCACATTAGAAAATATAGTGCGTCTTTTGTTAGTTATGCGACAATTATTTCAATACTCAATATCTCGTTTAAGTAACATTTAACAGAAATAATCACTATCTTTCTCCGCCAATGTGAGTACAAAATTATGTGGAATAAACTAAACAAATCTATGATGTTCTGCCAAATGATGTTTGGCTTATCATTTTATGGCGTGTTAGTGAGCTTAACTCGCTTTTTTCTAGAAGATCTAAATTACAACGAAGCCGATACGATGATGATCGTGGGCGCTTTTTCTGCCATTGGGCCATTGTTTGCCATCGCTGGCGGATTTATTGCGGATAAGTTTTTAGGAGCTTACCGCTCTCTGTCCATCGCCTTTCTGGCGTTCGCTGCGGGTTACGTTTTGCTGGTACTTGGTGCTTCGGCGACAAACGTTCCTTTATCGATGTGTGGTATCGCTCTAGCAAGCTACGGCCGTGGTTTGATGTCGCCTTCTTACCCAAGTCTTTACAAACGCACTTTTAAATCACAAGAAGATTTCGAAAAAGGTTACCCAATCAACTATTCCGTGAACAATGTCGGCGCTTTTTTAGGCCAGTACCTGTTCCCGATGATCGTGCTGGTAATTGGCTTTAACGGCGGCTTTACCATCTCTGCCGTCATGGCAGGCGCTGCGCTTGTGATGTTATTGATGTTCAGAAAGGGCCTAACTGGTGTAGCCGCTGAACTTGACCAAAAAGCGGTAAGCTTGAAAAACTGGGTATTCTTCGCACTGATTTCCGTCGCCATGATCGCGTTGGTGTTCTTCATGTTCTCAAACATGGATATTGGTCAAAACATCGTTTATGCCATCGGTGGCGCTGCGATTCTTTACTTCGTCTCTTTAATGCTGAAAGCCAGCAAAGCCGAGTCATTGAAGATGGGCACCATCCTCATTGTGACCTTCTTGACTACGTGTTTCTTCGTCTACTACGGACAAATGATGACGTCAATGAACATGGTGGCAATCAATACTTTGAAAGGCTCACTGTTTGGCTTTATCCCACTTGAGCCAGAAGCAGCAATGGCAATGAACCCACTTTGGTGTATGGTTGGTGGCCCTATTGTTGCGGGTTTCTTCGGTATGCTTGAAAAACGCGACGTTCACCTTTCGACAGCGACTAAAATCGCGATGGCGTTTGTACTCACTGCAATTGCATTTGGCATCCTAACGTTTGCGGTCACAACCGTTGGTGAAGATGTGGTGATCATGCCTGAAATCTTCTTGGCGATTCACTTCTTCCAAGCCATTGCGGAAGTTATCGTTGGTTCAATGGTTGTGGCATTCATTCTGTCTGTTGCACCAAAACACATCGAGAACTTCTCGGTTAGTCTATTCTCCGTTGCTATCGCACTGAGTGGTATCGTTGGTGCCGCTTTCTCAACGTCAATTGCGATGGAAAAAGGCCAAGAGATCACTCAAGAAATCGTACAAACCGTATACGGTGATTACTTCCAACTGCTTACTGTACTAGCGGTTGTGATGGTGGCGATTGCTATGGCAGCGTCGGTTGTTATTCGCAAAATGCTGGATGCGGCAAAAGAAAGCGAAGCACAAGCGCAACCTGTCGAGATTGAAGCGGGTGTCGAGGTACAGAGCTAATCGCTTTCGCACCGCCACTTGATTACATACGCAATCAACAAACAAAAATGCCGCGAATTCATCGCGGCATTTTCGTAATGACAACGTGACCGATTAATCGCGGCGGCCACGAAGTTCAATCGGTTGGGTAGATGCATCGGTTTGAATCATCACGCCGCCGTACATCGCTTCATTACGGCCTTTCAACGTAAGTTGCGAGTTTGCGCGTTCAACATCCACTTGGTTCGTATTGCTCATTGTCATGTCAATGGTACCTGTGTATGAGCCATCCGCCGCAAATGCCACATTCGCTGAGCAAACCATCAAGCCTAATGCGATTAGTTTTTTCATACATCACCTCTGTTATTGTCTGTACCTGTTTCGATGTAGAAACAGTATCAACGTAAAGGGGGCAAGACGAGGAAACTCCTGATTTACCAAATGGAAATCCCCTTTCTTCACTTCCGGATAGATGCCTCAATAAAATTGACCGTTTGATGTCTTTGGATGATCAGCTCAACGCTATGATGTGAAGCGAGCCGAATTGTTGGAGTAAAGAATGGCGATTAATCTGGATATTCAAAACATTCTTGTGCTGAAGCGCATGTATGAGCTGCGCAATGTTCGGTTAGTCGCAGAGTCGTTAGGAAAAACATCCGGAGCCATCAGTAAAAACCTCACCAAGATGAAAACCCAGTTCGATGATCCTCTGTTTGTGCAAACGAAACATGGCTTTGAGCCGACGACGTTTGTCGAAACAAACATGGCACACTTCGAACAGATTCTGATGAGTGTGGACTCCATTAAGCCGCAAAACTTTTCCCCAGAGACCTTTGATGGGCAACTGTCGATTTATGCCAACACGCTATTTTGGGATTACTTCGGCGATGAGCTTTACTTGAGCCTGCTAAAACAAGCACCTCGAGCCAAATTTTCGTTTCTGCGCTGGGGAAACGAAGCTAAAAACCGTTTAATAGATGGTAAAAATGCGGTCGCAATCCACTACTTTGATGAGGACTTACCTCAATCGGTCGCACAAAAAGAGTTGGGAAAAGGAAAGGCCGTCTTTTTTGTTCGCAAAGAGCATCCAGCGCAAGATTTTGATGACTTGCAGCTCTACCCCTTTTTACTCTTCAAAACACCAGGATGGAATGACTACCGATACCCTCTGTTGGAACGCTTGAAGAACATTGGTTTTAATGCGTCGCCAAAAGTGGAAATAGAACACCCAGCGATGATCCACAAAATCATCCTTCAAACCGATCATTTCGGTATCACGATGAGTGACCATGTCCCGCAAGGATGCAGAAGTATCGCACTACCGAACCGCTTAGAATTGAATGTCAGCTACGTGATGAGTTGTCGGCGTTCACAGCAACATGCACCATTAAATCTATGGTTATTTGATAAGGTTAAACACGTGATTGCAAACTAACGTTCTTTTAGTATGCCCAAAGTAATCGCTTGGTGATGTTGACGCAGATAATCGATATCTTGCAAATACGCGATGTGATGTCCCTCTTCCAAATTGGCTTGAAATCTCTCATCCCTGTTGCTTGCCATGAATCTCATGTAATCAACCAAAGCCGTGAGCCTTAACGTCATCACATCCACCAGATTTTCTCGCTCTAGTTTCGAGCAGCCATACGCGTCACAAAACAGCTTGGCACGTTGAATTTGCTGTTCCAAGTTGCCCATTCGGTCATTTTCATCCGTTTTAAAAGGAGCCCAACCGTAAATGGAAAAAGCAACGTCCCATAAACGAGGAGCAGGATGTGCGGTATCAAAATCGAATACACCAACCACGGTTTCACCATTTAGTGCAACATTGTATGGCATAAAATCCCCGTGACAGATCACCTCTTGGGGAGCGCGATCAGGTAACATCCAATGACACACTTCGCTTTGATGTGAAATGAGAAAATCTTCTGAAGCATCATGCATTCTACGCAACATTTTGGCCGCGGATAAAAGTGCAGTAACAGAAGCAATAGAACCTTGCAGTGGATAGTTGAAGGTATCTCCTTCCACAAAGCTCAACCACTCTTTACCACCCTCAATCCCAATCACTTTGGGGCATTGCGTGAATCCATTGGAATGAAGGTGATTTAACAACTGGTGGACGGTCATCGTCCAAGAGCTTGCCGGACGACTAACGCGATCACCTGTACGATAAATGGCATTATCCCGACCACCTTGTAGCATTTCCATGACTTTCCCTTGTTCGATCAGATTTGGGGCGACGATTGAAACAAGCGTCATTTTATACCTTAAGTAACGAATCTTGTTTTAACTACCGACCAAAAAGCACCCAACTTTGTTAGCTCAATCGCAGGAAACCACTTTCACTTATTCGAAGATGCAGGACTTTTAAGCTTATAGACTTTGCATGACCCAATGAGTAAAAGCCTCAACTTGCGGTTTATCGCTTTCCCTTACCACTATATGATGCGCGCTGGCGCTTGGCATGGACCATCCACCAATCGGAACCAAAAGTCCTTGTTGTAGCTCATCCTCCACTAAAAAGTCCCTTACAAGCAGTATGCCTAACTGATTCACCGCCGCTTGAATGGCTAGTAAGGAATGTTCAAACTCGGCGATAGGTTTACTCACTTTGCCTTTATAGCCCTGAAAACGCAGCCAAGCTTGCCACGATTCATGGTATCCGCCCGTGCACAGTTTTGGCGCTAGCGCGATATCGGTGAGATGAATGACCGAATTAAGATTTAAAAAACCAGGGCTCGCCACCACTATCCAGTTTTCTTGGGTAAGTTGAACAGCCTGCTCTGATTGCCAATCTCCATAACCGTTGATGATCTCCACATCCGCAATGGCGCTAGCATTCGGTACCGTGTTGGCGGTCGTTGAAATTTTTACCACGACATCAGGGTGCTGACGATGAAAATCGGCCAAGCGCGGCATTAACCATTGAGAACAAAAGCTGTGAGCGACATGAAGCGTCAGTTGAGTATTTTTCTGGCGAGCAAAAAGGTGTTGAGTTGCTACAGATAGCATCTGCAAAGTCTGGCTAACAACAGGCAAATAGGCTTGGGCCGCTTGTGTTAACAAAAGCTGCGCACCATTGCGCTCAAAAAGTATCGCGTCTAACTGAAGTTCCAATGATTTAACTTGCTGGCTAACCGCCGCGCGAGTGACATTTAGCTCTTTTGCAGCTTTTGTAAAGCTTCGCAAACGGGCTGTTGCTTCAAAGGCTTTCAGGGCATTAAGTGGTGGGAGGTTTTGCATCATGCTCTCCTACTAAACGGAGCATCGATATTATGAATCTGTGATGACAGAATGATGAACAACAAGCAAAGCGCACGCCGCCGCCGTCATTTCAATATACAGCCCAACAACCGTCTCGGTTCCATGCAAGCATAAGTTTGAAGACAAGATCAAAAAAGCCAGCGATAAACGCTGGCTTTTTGCTTTGTTGGCTATAGCAACAAATTATTGAGCTTGTTCAGTCGTTTGGTATTCAAACGCAGGAACAACTACTTCTACACGACGGTTCGCTTCGCGACCTTGACGAGTTTCGTTGCTAGCAACTGGGTTTGCTTCACCCATGCCTTTAACTGTCATACGGTCAGCAGCGATACCTTTCGCTTCAAATTCATTAGCAACCGCTTTAGCACGCTTTTCAGTTAGCTGTTGGTTGTACTGAGCAGAACCCGTTGTGTCACTGTAACCAGTGATCTCAACTTTAGCTTGTGGGTAAGTGTTCATTAGATCAACTGTACCAGAAAGTGCTGATGCATCTTTCACTTCTGCGCTTTCTAGGCCGAATTGTACTGTTGCTGTTTGAGCTGGGTACACGTGCTCAACGATACGAGTAGATGGACGTGTTTCTACCACTTCTTCAACTGCTTCTTCTTGAACTACTGGCTCAGAACCAAACTTGTAGTTGAAGCCGATACCGAAGAAGTCAGAATCCATGTCATCAATGATGTCGTCAGACATGTCTTGGTAACGTTGGTATTCAGCACGTAGGCTCCAGTTGTAGTTGATTTTGTACTCTGCACCAAGCGAGCCAGTTGGAACGAAGTCTTTCTCATCACCAGCCATCATGTAAGCCGCACCTACTTTAGCAAACAGGTTCCAAGAATCTGTTAGAGGTAGGTTGAATTTAGGAGCTAGAGTCAACGCCCAAAGGTCACCATCAACTGTGTTTAAACCCGGCTTTTTGAAGTTAGCCGTGAAATCACCTAGGTAATCAACACCGTATTCTGCAGCAACGTATTCGTTGAAGTTGTAACCAATGTGCATACCAGCTGCAAAGCTGTCGTCGTCACAAGGTTCGTTTAGGTAACATGCATCATTTAGAGAGTTGTAACCTACTTTACCGCCAATGTAAGTGTCAGCAAGTGCAACGTTAGATATCACACCACCAGCAAGTACAGTAGCCACTGCAATAGCGATTTTTTTCATTATTTTTTTCCTTTTTCTTGTACACAAAGCAACACAAATTAAGCAAGTCGCTGCTTATCATGTGAAGCCGCAACTTTCTCTTTTTAGTTGAATAGAAACAGCTAAATTTCGTAGGAAGGAATCAAAAAAATGATATTCGAACGCCAATGATGTAACACGGATACCACCACCTCTCGATCACACGTTAATTATCTAAACGTGGGCTCTCATTTGAGGAGAAAATCCAACGACATTGGTTTAGCCATAGTCAATTCGTTGCGGAGAATATCACACTCTTAGCACTTTTCTGTGAGGCAAATCACCCTATTTTTGCAGTTTCTCAAACTTGAGAAGAACTCAGTAAATGGATGAATGGCAACTAATTTTTACAATAAGAAATGCGAATAACAGGAAAGAAAACAGCCCATCAAAGATGAGCTGTTCGGTAATGAATCAATGCAGTGGAACTATTGCATTTAAATTTTGTCGCTCACCGCAAGTGTTGCTGCAAGCACGTCTTGCCCAAACATCACGCTGCGCTCAGGAGACCAACCGTACAACGGATCAGGGTGGTTGTTATTGTCTTTGAATGGCATCTCAATTGTGTACGATAAGCACTTAAGTTGCTCGGCAACCCAGTTTGAACCAACCGTCAGGTTTGCCTTGCCTGGTTCGTCTTTGTCGTAGCCAATTTCATCTTGGAACTCTGGCGTAATAGTCAACAGTGCTTGTTTGAATGCATTTTCCAGCGCCGCTAAGTTTTCATCGTACGATGGGATGCCTTCAGAGCCTGCAACAAAGTTGTATGGGATCGCTTCATCACCATGAACATCTAAGAACATATCCACGCCCGTTTCGAGCATGCGTTCACGAACAAGGAACACCTCTGGGCTTTTCTCCATTGAAGGCGTTTGCCATTCACGGTTTAGGTTTACACCAACCGCATTCGTGCGTAGGTGACCACGAATACCACCATCTGGGTTCATGTTAGGTACAACGTAAAGCACTGCTTTCTCAAGTAATGCACGGGCAACCGTATCGTTTTCATCCAGCAGACGCTGAATCATACCTTCCATAAACCACTCGGCCATGGTTTCGCCCGGATGCTGACGCGCGATCATCCAGATTTTCTTTTTGCCTTCTTCTGGCTCACCAAAAATCAGTAGGCTCATGTCGTTACCATCTAGGGTATGACCCAGTGTATCCAGCTTGCAGTGGTGCGCGCTTTGCGCCATGTGCAGTAGATCGAGATGGCGATCATAAGTGTACGGTGCAAAGTATGCGAAATAGATAGAGCTGCGCTCTGGGATCACAGTAAACGTTAATGTGTCACCATCAAATTCAGCAGGAATACGGAACCATTCTTCACGGTCATAAGACGCAACAACGTCGTAACCTTGCCAACCTTCAGGGTATGCTGACTTCGCTAGATCGAGCAGTTTGATGGTGTGAGACTGCTCTGCTTCAGTTTCTAAGCGGAAGTGGAACCATTGGTAGAATTCCGACATGTTGTCGTTAGGGATTTTCAGTTGGATGTCATTTTTATCATCCGCTTTAACGACATGGATGCTACCGCTGTCGAAGTTGCTGAATATTTTCATTCTGTTACTCACCTTTTGAATCTGAGCTTGAAAGAGAGAGGCTAACACAAGGCGAAAGCCCGCCCCAACGACTTTCACTGCAAACTGTCTCGTTTGTGGCTAAAGTCTTCAGTTTAGTCGAGCTTATCCGCTTTGCCTGCTGGCCCTGCAAGTTTTGCCAGCCACTTATCCCAGATAAATGGCTTTTGACCACAATCTTCTGCCTCTTCTTTTCGGCGTACCGCATTACGCACCGTCATTGCGCCAATCCAGCGAAACGGCTCTGGAGGGAAATGCCCCAATGGTCCTTTGGCTAAGCCACTTCGAGTCCATTCGTTATCCAACCCTAACACCATAGAAGAGAGGATTTTTCCGCCCATGCGAGTCTGCGCAACACCATTACCTGAATAGCCAAAACCATAAAAGACATTACGTTGCTCGTTCAACTTCCCAAAAAATGGAAAGCCGGAAGTTGAGCGATCGGATCCTCCTGTCCATGAGTATTCAAACTCCGCCTCTTTCAAACTCGGGAAAAGTTTATCGAATGACTTCCTTAGAAGATTTTGATAACGAGTTGGTTTATTGAACATCACGTCCACTTGGTTGTTGAAAGAGAACTGATTGCCTCCCTTGCCTAACATGAGGCGACCATCTGGCGTATCGCGGTAGTAATGAACAAAAATACGCGAATCCAACACGCTCGTTCCCGCTTGCCAGCCCGTTTTCCGTAACGACTCACCAAGCGGTTTGGTGATGACCATGTCGGAAGAAACCACCACGATACTGTTTTTGAACAGTGTAAAGTGCTCCACCATCCATGCGTTTAATGCCAGCACGACCTGCTTCGCTTTTATTTGTGCGTCAGGGGTGTACACGGTAGCTGGTTGGCCAAAATCCAATTTGGTCATTGGTGTGTTTTCGAAGATTTCGATCCCCATTTCTAATGCGACTCGGCGCAAACCTCTAGCCAGCAAGGCGGGCTGGACGCTAGCAGCAACCGAAGAATGGAAACCTTCAAGATGACGGGGCGAGCCTGTATTCGCGTGCAGCTCATCTTCTTTGCAGCGACGCCAACTATTGACGCCTAAACGTGAAAGCTCATCGACGACAGGTTGCATGCAGCCCGCTTGCGCGTGATTTGTTGCAGTGTAATACACGCCTTTAAGCGACAACTGAGCATCAATATGGTGCTGTTTACAAAACGCGTCAATTTCAAGCACGGCTTGTTCGGACTCTTTGACTAACCAAGCAGCCTGAGCTTCACCAAACAAACGTTTTAAGGTCGGAAACTTTGTCGACCAAGTCAGCATGCAACCACCATTCGCTCCAGACGCGCCACTGCCGCACAGACCCTTTTCTATCACAACAACATGTTTTTTCGGTGCTTGCTGTTTGATCATAATGGCGGTCCAAAGTCCGGTGTAACCACCGCCAATAATCGCGACATCAGCGTCGATATCTTCATTCAGTGGCTTAGCTGGTTGAGGCTGTTCAAGTTCAAGCGCTTGCTTAAACCAGTAAGATAGGTGTGCCATTGTTTTTCCTTCGTGTCATTCATGAACTTGTTTTCGAGAAACTCACTGTACAAACGATGCGCAGTTTCAACGAGCAAGAAAAACTATCGCTGCGCGTAAGAAAAAATGACGCCACGCGGCAAAGTGTCCTGACACTTCCTTACTCACTCATACAATACCTGCCGTGGTTTTTCTCTTAGAATCCCGAACAAACGAACACTGTTCAAAATTAATTTTGAGTACGTTGGAATCAGCAAGAACACACCTCCTATTTATGCCTTGTGCATCTCTCCATTTTCGTGTTCCTCGCTGTTATTTCTCGTGCTGTTAAAACAGAACCCCAGTTAAGACAAGCTCTTAAGTGAGTCGGGAGTGAAAATGACTGCAAATAAATCCATTTTTGATCATACCAAAGTGATCTATGCTGATGAGTACGCCAACACCTATAACCCTATTTGGGTATATAGAATGAAGTTCATCATGCGTGCGCTTTACTACAAACGAGCATTCAAACACCTTGCGAACAACATTGAATCGTCTTTGTTAGACATGCTTTGTACGCGTACACACCGATTCCTAGAAAAACCGTTTCGCCCGTACATCATTAAGAATAACTCTGCTTTTGATCGCTCCAACTTGGTGGTTGATCACTACAAAACGATTTCAGAACTGCTTTCTAAAGAGACCATTGCCGAGATTTACACCGATTCAAAAGGCTTAACGCTGACCTCATTTGAAATCGATGACATCGAGTACTCGGTTCGATTGGTTTACGAAGCACGTTACCAAAAAGAAGGCGACATGAGTCTTGTGCTGCACAGCGCTGAAGACGGCAACTTCTACACACTTTCGTTTACCGTTGGTCATGTAGACACTGGGCGCTGCATTATGATTGGTGGCCTACAAGGCCCTCGAAGCAGTGAAGAAAACAACGCAAAAATCAAAAAACTGACTCGAAAACTGTACGGTCAGCGACCAAAAAGCTTGATGGTGAGTTTGCTAACACTCATCGCTCAAGTCTGGGAAGTAAACACCATACTCGCCGTAAAAACGCAATCTCACACATACGCAGCACGACGTTACAGTAAAGGACGCATCAAAACTGACTACGACGCACTATGGCAAGAGTTGGGAGGCATTGAATACAACCGCCATTTCTACGCATTAAAAGTGAATGATACGCGCCGCGATACTGAGGGAATGTCTCGCTCTAAACGCTCGATGTACCGCCGTCGTTATGAGTGGCTAGACAACACCAAAGCTGAGTTTGCGACGCGTCTGCGTTAATCCAGCGTATCACGCGACATCTTGTTTATTCGTTTACTATTCGGAGTCCTTATGTCTTACAAATACGCCGTAGCATACTTGTTGTCCGCACTTTCTGTCACCGCTCATGCCGAGCCAACCAAACACATTGTGGGGGCGAATTTAGGCTATGGTGACGTCAGTTACGACGTCAATAATGGCCATGATGACGGCGACATGTTCTTAGGGGATGTGTATTACCGTTACATGTTCGACCAAAACTTCGGCCTTGAAGCAGGTTACAAAGGCGCGTTTAACGGCATTGGTTCTGTACTCATTAGCCCAATATCAGAAATCACCGACGTGAGTTATGGCGGTCCGCGAATCAGCGGTTACGTAAGCTACCCTTTGGGTGCTGGTTTTGAGCTTTACGGTAAAGGCGGTATCACTTACTACACGTTAAGTTACACGCTTAAAAACAATGGCCAAAATAAAGAATATGACGAGTCTAGCCTTGGCGGAGAAGCCGCAGCAGGTGTCGCTTGGGGCTATAAACACTTTGGTTTGAACTTAGAATACAATTACGCCAAAAACAGCGATTTTGATTCTGGTGGCGTGATGTTTGGCGCACAAATGCGTTTCTAACTCATCCCTCTTTTCTAAGGCACCTGAATTCCGGTGCCTTTAGTTTATGTGCTTCAAGCACCTTCTAAAGACAACACAATGCCTGCCAGGATGAAAGCCACACCGATACCTCGGGTGAGATACCATTTTTCCGCAAGCAACCAAATGCCCATCAATAAACCAAATACGATACTGATCTGGCGCAGCGCGACAACTAAGCTCACGTTGTCTGTCATCGTCATCGCAAACAGAACCAATCCATAAGTCGATGCCATCATAATGCCAGCCATACTTGCACTTTTTCGGATTCGCCAAGCTGCTTGCAACTCTTGATCATTTCTGGTGATCAGACACCAAAGTAAAACGGGTAAGCCCATCGCCCAAAACTGCGCACCAAGATAGAAGATCGCGCTGTATGGATCGTCAAACATAGTTGATGCTTGTTGAGTCAGTAGTATTAACGCCTCTTTGTCCACCACAGAGTAACCTGTCGTGCCAATTGCCGCGATCAACGCCCAAAACACGCCTACATTTAGATATGCCACCAAAGAAACTTGGCGAACATGAGTCAACGGCACCAAAATGCAGCCAAAGGTGATCAACACAAAACCAAGCCACTGTTGAGATGAAAGCGCATGGCCGAGTGCAACACTGAACCCTCCCACCATCATGACCGGCAAAGCGCGTGCAATTGGGTAAATCACACCAACATCGGCATGTTTATACGCCATGATCAAACCGACGAGATACACAATTTGCGCTATTCCACTAAAAGCCAGCATTCCCCAAAACTCAACTGGCAACGAAGTCCAACCGAGCGTGGTTAAATACCAAATCAGATATGGGGTAAGCACTCCACAAGCAGACAGGCTTGCAGCCATCGTGAATGCCACGCCTGATCCGGAATGGCTTTTACCCAAGATATTCCAGCCAGCATGCAAAACCGCAGAAAATACAACGAGTGCGATTGCCAAAAAATCCATTTGTTTTCCTGTTTAGATAAAACAAAGGCTCCGAGATGGAGCCTTTGAATATGAAAATGCGAACATTAGTGATTGAGCTCTGCTACCGACTCAATACTGATGGCATCGTGACGCCAGTATTCAATATCGCAGTCAATTAACTCGCCATGTTGGTTATAGTTAGTACGTTCAACAACCATTGCAGGAGTGCCAGAGGTTGCTCGCAACGCTTGCGCGACTTCACCAAGCAAGGTACTGGTAGAAATACGGTAACGCGTCTTCTGATACACCACACCAAAGTGCTCGCGATAAATGTCGGTCAGCGAGTTGGTCAAATCAAAGCTCAATAAATTGGGGAAGATCTCTGGGCGAATATAGTTGGTCACATACACCACAGGTCTGTCTTCCAAATATCGAACGCGGTCGACACGAAAAACATCAGAGAACGGCTGCAGTTGTAACAAGCGCGCAGATTGCTTGTTAGCTAAAGTCCCCTTTGCCGCAATCAGCTCCGTTTTTGGCACGCGATTTTGCGCTTTCGCCATGTTCGGAAAATTAAGTGTTTGAGTAGGGTCGTAGCGTAGTGGCTCAGGTGAAATAAACCAGCCTCTGCGATCTTCACGATAAATTCGTCCTTCGGCTTCCAATAACGACAACGCTTCGCGCAACGTAACTCGGGTTGTGTCGAACGACTCCGCCAACTTGCGCTCCGCAGGCAATTTCTGACGCGGTGATAGCATGCCCGCTTCAATCTGTTCAACAATCGAATCTTTAATTTTTACGTACTGCACGAGGTGTCCTTATCTTTTACGCCAAGCCTGAGTGCGACTTTCTAACCACTTCCCCAACGTCATCTGCACGATCTTCGCAATCGCGGCTGCAATCATGATCATCACGGCCATCGCAGCAGCTGCGCCCGTTTGGCCTGCATCGTCCATGTTTAGAATCGATACCGAAGCAGGAATCGTATCGGTTGAGTACAGGAATACTACCGCAGAAGTGGTGGTCAATGCATTAACAAACAAGTAGGTTGCGATGTCCAAAACAGCAGGCATACAAACCGGTAAGGTCACTTTGAAGAACAACTTATACTGAGGCAGCTTGACCGATGCTGCCGTCGCTTCTATCTCTGAAGGCAGTTGCTTGAGAGCGGTTAACGCTGTCATGTGGCCGACTGTGTAATAGTGCACTACGGTGTTAATCACCAGAAACGCCATCGTACCGTAAAGCACATTCAATGGGTTGTTCATATCATTGAAGTAAAAGATGTATCCTAAACCCAAAACCATGCCCGGCACCGCCATTGGCACCACGCTCAGCATTTGCATCGCCTGACGAACTGGCCCAAACGCACGACCTTTTTCAATACAGTAGGCACCGACAAAAATCACAGCGGTACCAATCAGCGCAGTCCAACCAGCTAAAGTGAGAGAATTAAAGAACGGGCTCCAGCCATAGGTACTCATCTCTGCGAAGTTGTAATTGTTTAGAGTCAGCGCTTTATTCCACGGCCAAAATGTCACTAGAGAGCCGTACACCGCCATGCCTAACACTGCCAGTACTGCGACAGAAATCAGTGAACAGTATACAAAGCAAAGGCCATCACGCGTTTTGTTGGGTTCTGGTTGATAAGGTACAGAGCGAGTATCAAACAAGCTCTTTTGCTTTTTCTGCACCCAACGATCTGCACCAAACGCCATTACCGCAGGAAATAACAGCATGATGCTGGTTACTGCACCCATGGCAAAGTTTTGCTGGCCCACCACTTGTTTGAAGATGTCGGTCGCCAGAACGTTATAGCTTCCGCCAATCACTTTCGGCACACCAAAATCGGTAATCACCAACGTGAATACGACAATCAGAGTGCTGATCAAACCGTATTTCGCCGCAGGTAACGTCACCATAAAAAAGGTCTTCATCGGTGAGGTTTTTAGAGCACGAGCGGCCTCATACAAACGGGCATCGGAAGTACGCAGCGAAGTGGTCAAAATCATCAGAGCATGAGGAAAGGTCCAAAAGATCAACCCCATTGAAATACCAATCACACCATACACTGAGTGACCACCAAGTAGCTCTTTCGCAACCCCTTGATTGCCAAAGAGGAAGATCAAGCTGATCGCAGGCAAAAGTGAGGGAGCAAGGATTGGCGCGGTACCTAAGATGTGAAATAGACCTTTAAATGGCATGCATGAACGCGTGAGTGCATAAGCGTAACCAAAGGCCAGAATACCGACCACCGTCGTTACAACGAGTCCCAAACTAAACGTATTACCAACGGAAACCCACAAACTTGAAGAAGAAAAATAAGTCGCAAAGTTGGCTAACCCAACAAACTCTCCATCGCTGTTTTGTACGCTTTTGGCCAGCATCGCCCACAATGGCATCAAGATGAACAAAATCATCATCGTGGAAAGACCCGCCAACAAGCCAAACAGCACGATATTGTCGCGGCTAATGCGTCCCATCATTGATTTCGCTTTGTCTTGAGTCGTCAGGCTATTCATCGTCATTGTCTTCGCATCCATGTTTGCACCTATGCCGCCAACGCTTTTGTAAACGCATTCCCCTGAGAAGGGATTACATAGCCGTGCAAGCCACTTTCCAAGAACTGGATGTAACGCACATCACCAATGCGAATATTGAGGTTTTGCACCGTCTCGACTGGCACATCAACAACGATTGGTTTCGCTTGGCTGTCGTTTTGTAGCTCACAATCCACGCGGAAAAATGCGCCCAAAAACTCGGTAGCGGTAATGCGTACAGGCAGCGAGTTGCGGTAGTTTTCGACAAACTTGATGTTCTCGGGACGTACCGCCAAATCAAAGCGGTCACCACGTTGAATCTTACGATTGGTTAAACTTGGTGCTGGCAGTAGAGTCTCAGCAATACGCACCTGAGATTCGGTCACAACAGATGTCTCGATAAAATTCATGCTGCCGACAAACTCGGCCACAAAGCGCGTTGCCGGTTGTTGGTAGATTTCTTGAGGCGTGCCGACTTGCTCAATTACGCCATGGTTCATTACCACGATGCGATCCGCCATCGAAAGCGCCTCATCCTGATCGTGCGTAACCATAATGGTAGTGATGCCCAGCTTTCGTTGCAGCTTACAAATTTCATCACGTAAGTGAACACGTACTTTCGCATCCAACGCAGATAAAGGTTCATCAAGAAGAAGCAGTCCCGGAGATAAAGCAAGCGCTCGCGCTAACGCCACACGTTGTTGCTGACCGCCCGACAACTGGTTAGGAAACTTCTGCCCTGAGGTTGGTAAGCCTATCGTTTCGAGCCACTGCTCTACTTTCTCCAGCGCCTCTTTGGTTGACATACCTTGGTTTTTCAAACCCACCGCAATGTTCTCTTGTACGGTGAGGTTTGGAAACAGCGCGTAAGACTGAAACACAATGCCGAAATCACGCTTTTCTGGTGGTAGAAATGTGGTCTCTTGACCGTTTTGAAAAATCGCGCCAGAAGTAGGTAGATCTAAACCTGCAATGGCACGTAATAACGTAGTTTTACCGCAGCCAGAAGGGCCCAAAAAACAAACGAACTCGCCTTTTTCGATCGCCAGTGAGATTTGCTTTAATGCAGTGAACTGTCCGAATTGTTTCACTACATTTTTAATGTTCAGATAAGGTTGGTTAATTGACATAACACACACTCCAAATGGTATATACCAACTTTAGTTTTTATGTGTTACGTTCCAATGACAAATTTATAGCCAGAAGATGACAAATAGATGAACGCCCTCCATATTAAACGCTTAAATCTAAACTCATCTTGAAATACGGAATGTCTGATTTATAAAAGCGCTCGCCCTCCTTCTGTAATCCAAACTTCTGATAAATTCTCAACGCAGACTCACGCGCATCGCACCAGAATACCTCTGCGTTCAACGCCTTAGCATCTTCAATCATCATCTCCAACATTCGAGAGCCGATCCCTTTACCTTGTTGACTTGAAGATACAGCAAACTTCCTTAGTCTTGCTGCGCCATTGTTGAAGAAGACTGACGTCACACCCACCAGCTCTCCGTTCACATAACTCCCGTAATGATAGCCAGTTTCATCTTCATCAACCTTGCAAAACTCAATGCTTTTGCTTGGCCATAAAACCTGCTGTCGAAGCGGCAGTGTCTGCTCCGCATTAATACGTTGGATTTCCATGCACTTCCTCTTTTCAACCTGAGTATCCGGCCATTAATGTGCCTCTACTTGTCGCAAGATGCAAAAAGGAGAGCAACCGCTCTCCTTTTGACAATCGGATTTGTCGTAACCCTTATGATTTTGGCTCTGATTTCGCGTCAAATTTCTCAGACCATGTCGCTAAGATTTCTGCACGCTTGCTGCCCATTTGCGCGAAGTCCATCTTCGCCATGTTCTCTTGAACGTTCGGGAAGTTAGATACGGTCGCTTTCACTTCTTTATGTCCAACCACTGGGTACATTTCTACGTAAAGCTCATTTGCTGCTTTAGAGATTGACCAGTCGACAACACGCTTGGCTGCATCCGACTCTTTCACTAGGCCAACCGCTTCTGATTCCCAGCCAATGCCTTTAGGTGTGATAACCGCAAGTGGTGCACCTTGTGTTTTCAGCTTCGCGCCGCGGCTCGCCATCGAAATACCGATCGCCACTTCGCCCATACCTGCTTGAACGCATGGCTTAGAGCCAGAATGTGTGTAGTGTGCAATGTTTTTGTCTAGGTCACGCATGTAGTTCCATGCCTGATCTTCACCCATGTTTTGTAGCCAAGCAGACACCTGCATGTAGCCAGTGCCCGAAGAAGCTGGGTTAGGCATTGCAATGTGACCTTTGTAAACCGGCTTCGTTAGGTCTTCCCAAGACGTTGGTTTAGGCAGGTTAAGTTGTTTCGCTACCGCTTCGTTGAAACAAACTGCGTTAAAGAACGCATCATTCCCGAACCAAGCTTGGTTTGATTGAGGGTCGTTTAGGTTCGCGTGCAGCTCTTCCAAACCTTTTGGTGTGTAAGGCTTAAGAAGACCTTCATCTTTAAGCAGTGCCATTGACGAGCCAGCAAGCCCCCAAACCACTTCCGCTTGAGGGTTATTCTTTTCTGCCAGCAATTTCGCCGTCATGATACCTGTTGAATCACGAACCCACTTAATCTTGATATCTGGGTTGTCTTTCTCAAACGCAGACTTGTATTTAGCAAGAATGTCAGTTTCGAAAGCGGTGTAAACCGTCACTTCCTGTGCAGCCATTGCATTGGTAGCAAGCAGAGAGACAAGCGCAGCCAGCGATCCTTTCATCAAACGGTTTTTCATCATTTTCTCCAGTTAATTTGGCTAAGTTTTCATTTTGGTCTGTACCAGTTGACGCTAATTACCCTACTTCGCCAATGTGACGAATTCATGACCATAAAATGGCAGTTTTGAGAAAATTATCGATAAATAGGCGACCAACTGATCGGTGAAATTTTGGATATGAAAGTTTTATGAAATTCACTGAATGGCTATTTACGACCCTTTTTCATCCTTGCTAGAGTGAATCCAATTTCTGGTGTAGACCAATTAAATTATTCTGATGGAAATCGAGATGAAAAACGAATACCTACTACTGACTCCAGGTCCTTTATCCACTTCTGAAAGCGTTCGTGAAGCCATGCTTAAAGACTGGTGTACTTGGGATGATGAATACAACAAAGACATTGTCGAAGTGATCCGCACTAAGCTTGTAAAACTGGCAACCAACCAAGACGGCTACACCAGCGTACTAATGCAAGGCAGCGGCACTGCGTCGGTAGAAGCCACGATTGGCAGCGCCATTGGCAAAGAGGGGAAATTATTAGTTGTCGACAACGGTGCTTACGGTGCGCGTATCGCCCAGATCGCTGATTACCTAAATATTCCATGCCATGTAGTTTCCCCAGGCGAAACATCACAGCCACACTTGAACGAGGTGGAAACTGCATTGGCATCGGACCCTGCTATCACACACGTGGCGATTGTTCACTGTGAGACAACCACTGGCATGCTTAACCCAATTGAGGCATTTGCTTCTGCTGCAAAAGCGCACGGCAAAGTGGTGATTCTCGATGCCATGTCGAGCTTCGGCGGGATTCCTATCGATATCGCAGAACTAGGCATCGATTTTATGATCAGCTCTGCAAACAAATGTATTCAAGGCGTGCCGGGCTTTGGCTTTGTGATTGCGAAACAAACGGAACTCGAAAAGTGCCAAGGTCAGGCACGTTCTTTGAGCCTTGACCTTTACGACCAGTGGCACTGCATGGAAGTGAACCACGGCAAATGGCGTTTCACGTCTCCTACGCACACGGTTCGCGCTTTCTACCAAGCATTACTAGAGCTGGAACAAGAAGGCGGCATTGAGGCTCGTCATAACCGTTACGAAACTAACCAGAAAACACTGGTTGCAGGTATGCGCTCTCTTGGTTTCGAACCGCTACTGAGTGATGACCTTCACTCGCCAATCATCACTTCTTTCTACTCTCCAACACACAGTGATTACCAATTCAAAGCGTTCTACACGCGTTTGAAAGAGCAAGGCTTCGTGATTTATCCGGGTAAAGTATCGAACGCAGATTGCTTCCGTATCGGCAACATTGGTGAAGTTTACCCAGCAGATATCGAGCGCTTAATCGGTGCGATTGAAAAAGCAATGTACTGGCAAGTTGCGTAAAGCAGCCTTCTGGTTGAGAGAGCGTTATGACTCAGAACATCAAACCGACCCATTTTCGTAGTGAAGGCGATGTCAACACGACACCGGCGCGCCAAGCTTGGAATGCATCGATGGACGACGAACGCACGCAAGCATTGTTGAAGCGTGATTCGGAGGTCTTTCTTCATCAAGCCATGTCGACGCCTTGCTTAGATACCTTGGAAGCAGCAGAAGGCATCTACATCCAAGATTCTACGGGCAAAAAGTACATGGACTTCCATGGCAATAACGTCCATCAGTTGGGCTACGGTCATCCGCATGTGATTAAACGTGTGCAAGAGCAAATTGCCAAACTGCCGTTTTCTCCACGTCGTTTTACCAATGAAACCGCGATTGAATGTGCCGAAAAGCTCACCCAAATCTGTGGTGGCGAATTGAACCGTGTGTTGTTTGCTCCAGGTGGTACCTCTGCGGTTGGCATGGCACTTAAACTAGCGCGCCACATCACGGGCAACTACAAGGTGGTGTCTCTGTGGGACTCCTTCCACGGCGCATCGCTGGATGCCATCTCAGTGGGCGGTGAAGCGTGTTTCCGTCAAGGCATGGGACCATTAATGGCAGGCGTTGAGCGCATTCCACCCGCGGTGTCTTATCGTGGCGCTTTCCCAGTCGCTGATGGTAGCGATGTGCATTACGCCGACTACCTTGAATACGTGATTGAAAAAGAAGGTGGCGTGGGCGCGTTTATCGCAGAAGCGGTTCGCAATACCGACGTACAAGTGCCGAGTAAAGCCTACTGGAAACGCATCCGTGAAATCTGTGACAAACACAATGTCATGCTGATCATCGACGACATTCCTAACGGCATGGGTCGCAGCGGTGAATGGTTCACCTACCAAGCCTACGACATCGAGCCAGATATGCTCTGCGTCGGTAAAGGTTTGGGCGGAGGTTTAGTGCCTATCGCTGCCATGGTAACCAAAGACAAATACAACACTGCCGAGCAAATCTCCATGGGTCATTACACTCATGAGAAAAGCCCTATCGGTTGTGCTGCAGCACTGGCAACCATGGAAGCCATTGAACAAGGCGGCTTGCTAGATAATGTCAAAGCCGACAGCCAGTTCATGCGTGAAAAGCTGCTAGAGATGAAAGCCAAATACCCAGTGATTGGTGATGTGCGTGGCATCGGCATGTTGTGGGGCATTGAGTTGGTCACCGACCACGAGAGCAAAGCACGCGCGTATGACGAAGCGGAAGCTGTGTTGTACCAATGCCTCAACAACGGAGTGAGTTTCAAGGTATCGCAAGGTAACGTGATTCAACTCAGCCCACCGCTGATCATCACCCGCGAACAACTGACAGAAGCATTGGCGATCTTCGAAGAAGCGATCGCCAAAGTGTGTAAAGACTTTAACTACTTTTAAGGTCAACTGACCTCAACAAAAACCAATGTATCCAGAGCGCCGTTCCAACGTGGAGGCAAGCGCCCTGGCAAGCAAGGAAAAGGATTGAACATGAGCAACTCACCAATTCAAGCAGTGATCTTTGACTGGGCTGGTACTATCGTCGATTTCGGCTCTTTTGCGCCAACCAGCATCTTTGTGGAAGCGTTTAAACAAGGCTTTGATTTTGACATCAACCTTGAAGAAGCGCGTGAGCCGATGGGGCTTGGTAAGTGGGACCACATCCAAGCTGTGGGTCGCATTCCTGCGGTTGATAAGCGTTGGAATGAAAAGTTTGGTCGCTCAATGACCAGCGAAGACATCGACGCAATTTACGCAGCATTTATGCCTTTGCAAAAAGCAAAAGTGGCTGACCACGCAGAACCAATCCTCAACGCAGTTGAAGTGGTAAACGGTCTGAAAGACAAAGGCATTAAGATCGGTTCTTGTTCGGGTTACCCGCGTGAGGTGATGGACGTACTGATTCCAGTTGCAGCGGATTACGGCTACCAACCAGATTATGTTGTCGCGACAGACGATCTGCCCCAAGGTGGTCGCCCTGCGCCGTTTATGGCACTGAAAAACGTGATTGAGCTTGGTGTAACCGACGTTAAAGCATGCGTCAAAGTGGACGATTCAGCACCAGGCATCTTTGAAGGTCACAATGCGGGCATGTGGACGGTGGGTCTGCTGCTTTCTGGTAACGAAGCGGGTCTGACATTTGAAGAATACCAAGCCGCAGACGAAGCAACCTTAGAGAAAGCTCGTGAAAAAGCACGCGCGAAGTTTATCAAGAGTGCACCTCACTACTTAATCGACACCATCTCCGATCTGCCAGAGGTGATCGTAGATATCGAACAACGCCTAGCCGCGGGCGAACGTCCGTAGTTTTCGCTCGTGAATTCAGAATGTAAAAAGCCTCTCCATATTGAGAGGCTTTTTGTATTTATGGAAAGCGGAGGGGTCAATTAATCGCGGTACTTGCTCGACGCTTTAGCTTAAAGCCCATACTGGTTGGCCTTTCTTCTGGCTCACCTTTGATGGCATGCAACAGTTTTTCTGCCGCCTTGGTGCCCATGCGCTCGTAATCAAATTCTGCCGATGTCAAACTTGGGTAAGCGTGCTCCCCCATAGAAGAACCTTCAAGGCAAATAATGGCAATGTCGGTCGGGACTTTGAGAACACGGCGATGGCACTCAAAGAGCGCACCAATTGCTATCTCCTCATGGCTACACACCAAAGCATTCAAGCTTGAATCGCGCAGCAATAACTTCGCCAATCCTTCCGCACCCAATTGTGAAGATGGCGCTTCATGAGTCGTCAGAAAATGATCTGGGGTGAGATAGTTTTCAATCATCGCACTTTGCCAACCGTGTAACTGGCGTTGCAACGTCGAGTGATTCCCGCGCGCCCCAATAAAACCAACGTTCTTAAAACCTTGTTCAATCAGGTGTCTGGTACAGGCCTTACCCACTTCGAAGTGATCCACGCCAATGTTGAGATAACTGGCCTTTGAGCTCAGTTCGGCAATCTCTAACACTGGCGTATTTGATGCCTCTAACAGTTGATGCGTTCGCTGACTATGCTCACTTCCAAACAGTACAACGCCCGCAGGACGGCTCTCTAAAAAAGTCGAAAGCAACTTTTCTTCTTGCTCAATCGAGTAGTCGCTGTAACCCAGCAATAGTTGATAACCCGCTTTGTTTAACGCCTGTTGGAAGCTTGGTAAGAAATGCGCGCATGCTTTTTCAAACAGTGACGGAATGATAAGAGCGATGGAATAACTTTCTGCAGATGCGAGTGCCCCTGCGGCTTTGTTCGGGATATAGCCGAGCTCATCAACCACTTGTTGAATTTTTTCTCTCAGCTTATCGGATACCAGCTCTGGCGTTCGTAATGCTCGCGACACCGTCATCGTGCCTACGCCTGCTTGTTTGGCGACATCAGCCAAAGTGACATTGCCGGTACTTCTTCGTTTGCGAGGTTCGCTCATTGTTTTTATTTAATGTTCTCTAATTTCAGCTGCGACATCTTATCACACCGCTTTAATGGTTTTGATATTAGCGCATTAGAACTCGAACACCAGCACATGAAACTTCGATGCCTGATAAAAATGATAGCGCTATCACAATTAATGGTAGCGCTATCAGATAGCGCTACCATTTGTGATCACTCTCAGGTTTTTCTGGCAAATTGATCGATAAAGTACGCAGCAACAAAACAACAAATCGGAAACATTCCAATGCTACGTGAACTGATTACCTCTGATGTCATTCGCATCCATTCTGACGCAACCGACTGGAAATATGCGATCAGCAAATCTTGTGAAGCTTTGATTGAAAATGGCGCGATAGAACCAAGTTACGTTGAAGCAATTTATCGCTCGCACGAAGAGCTTGGCCCTTACTACGTGGTAGGTCCGGGTATGGCGATGCCACACGCTCGCCCTGAAGATGGCGTTAACCGTTTGTCACTGGCGATCACGGTGATCCAAAACGGCGTCAACTTTAACTCTGAAGAAAATGACCCTGTAAAAATGCTGGTCACGCTAGCGGCAACGGACAGTAATAGCCACGTTGATGCGATTTCGAAACTGGCGGAATTGTTTATGAATGAAGAGCACGTAGAGGCCATCTGCAACGCTCAAAGCAAAGAAGATGTTCTTGCGATCATCGATAAATACTGAGTTTTACTCCTGACATACCCCATTCACAAATGGGTATACCCCCTATAAAAAAGAAAAGGTCTGAATTATGAAAATTATGGTTGTTTGCGGTCACGGTCTTGGTACTAGCCTAATGATGGAAATGAGCATCAAAAGCATCGTAAAAGAATTGAATGTCGATGCCGCTGTGGATCACATCGATCTTGGCTCAGCAAAAGGCACAAGTTGCGACATTTTCATCGGCACAAAAGACATTGCAGAACAGTTGGAAGCTCTTGGCGTTGAGCAACGTATCGTAGCGCTTGATAACATGGTCGACAAAGTCGCAATGAAAGAGCGTTTATCTGTGGCACTTCAAGAGCTTGGCGCTCTATAAGGTGGCGTTATGGAATTCTTCAGTTTCTTAATGAACGATGTCCTATCAGAGCCAGCGGTTCTGGTCGGTCTCATCGCTCTAATCGGCTTAATTGCCCAGAAAAAACCAGTCACCGAGTGCATTAAAGGCACGGTAAAAACCATTCTTGGTTTCATCGTGCTTGGCGCAGGTGCAGGCTTAGTTGTGAGCTCGCTAGGCGACTTTGCGACGATTTTCCAACACGCATTTGGCATTACAGGCGTGGTTCCAAACAACGAAGCTATCGTCTCTATCGCGCAAGAAGCGTTTGGTAAAGAGATGGCGATGATCATGTTCTTCGGTATGTTGGTGAACATTCTGATCGCTCGTTTCACGCCGTGGAAATTCATCTTCCTAACAGGTCACCACACGCTATTTATGTCGATGATGGTGGCGGCGATTCTGGCATCTAGCGGCATGAAAGGTGTTCCACTGATCGCTCTTGGCTCTGTGGTTGTGGGTTCTGTAATGGTGTTCTTCCCTGCAATTGCGCACAAATACATGAAGCAAGTAACAGGCTCAGACGACGTTGCGATTGGTCACTTCTCAACGCTTTCTTACGTCCTAGCTGGTTTCATTGGCAGCAAGTTTGGTAACAAAGAGCACTCAACTGAAGAGATGAATGTCCCTAAGAGCTTGTTGTTCTTACGCGATACGCCAGTGGCTATCTCGTTCACCATGGGCATCATTTTTATGGTGACGTGTTTGTTCGCTGGCGGTGATTTTGTCCGTGAAGTCAGTGGTGGTAAACATTGGTCTATGTTTGCGCTGATGCAGTCCATCACATTCGCCGGTGGTGTGTACGTCATCCTGCAAGGTGTACGTATGGTTATCGCAGAAATCGTTCCTGCATTTAAAGGCATCTCAGACAAACTGGTTCCAAACGCAAAACCTGCACTGGATTGTCCGGTTGTGTTCCCATACGCGCCAAACGCGGTATTGGTGGGCTTCCTATCGAGCTTTGCAGCCGGTCTAGTGGGCATGTTCCTGCTGTACGTGATGGGTCTTACTGTGATTATCCCAGGTGTCGTTCCACACTTCTTTGTGGGTGCTGCGGCAGGTGTATTTGGTAATGCTACAGGCGGTCGTCGCGGCGCAATTCTAGGCGCGTTTGCACAAGGTCTACTGATTACTTTCCTACCTGTATTCCTAATGCCAGTACTGGGTGATCTTGGCTTTGCAAACACAACATTCAGTGATGCTGACTTCGGCGCGGTAGGTATCCTACTTGGTTTGATTGTTCGCTAAGTTTTCTCTCTGATGAATGCGGAATTAGGCTCGTCGGCATTCATCTCTGAGAGGCTTTAGCCATAGAAAAGCACTCAAAAAAAAGCCCCCCTTTTTATTATTGAGGCTATCTTATTGGGACAGCAACTTTCTCGTTGGTTCTTGCTCTGTGTACTCAACCGCATCGCTGGTGGAAAGCTTGTCGACATCTTCTTGAGAGCCGGTTACTACCAACACTTGCTGTTTCACCAAAGCATCGACCACTTCAAGGTTGTTGTGACGAAGAAGCGCTCTCACTTCGCTTTCTTTCCCTTTGTGATATTTCACAAAATAGCGAGCCGGTTGTTGCTCTGCACTTGTTGGACGCTCATCCACAAGAGGAAAGCCTTGGTTGTTGGCAAGGCTGGTGGCGCTCATGCCAATCGCCAATAGCGCGGTCAAACTCCCCGCCGTTACGGAAAGTAAGGTCAGCTTCTTCATAGTCACTCCTTATTGAAATGTCAGAGACCAACTGTTGATTGTACCTGTGTCTCTTCTGGCACTGTCGACGGCTTTAAGTTCCCAAGAACCTTGTGATTCAAAACCAGAGAAATCAACTTGGAAAGTGGTTTTGATATCGTTAGCGCTGCCGCCTGTATTGTCGTGAAGCACGACTTGTCCACCTGTCGGTGAAGTCAGAGTCACTCGTAGGTCACCGATGTAAGTATGGCTAATATCTACGTCAATGCTTACAGTACCTGAGTCGCCAGTGCGATCGACATTCAGTGCGCTGATGGCACCAGAGGTTTTGTTGTCAGGAATCGCAACAGAGTTAGTGTTTGAGTAGCTAGAATCTGAAGAGCTACCGCCACCGTCAGGACCATTACAGCCCGCATCCAAGAACAGCTTCGCCGCTTCCGCATTCACTAGGCCGTGACCTGTGCGGTTATCTCGACCTGCAACATCAATGTCTGTCGCGGTTTTGATCAACGCGTTACGTACTTGCGCTGCGGTACACGTTGGGTGGTAACTCCACACCAAGCCAGCTACGCCCGTTACGTGCGGAGTCGCCATCGAAGTGCCGTTGTAGTACTCGTAGTCTTCACCTGAAGTAGTTGCAACCGTGATCTCTTGGCCTACGTAACCCAATAGCTCTTGACCAAATGCACGATCAACTGTCACCGACACCATGCGATAAGCGTTGTTTTGGTCAACTAAGAATGGGTTTTGTAACCCAGCCAATGCCGCGTTGCTGTATACAATCGCCGCGCTTGCGCCTGCGTTGTAACATGCTCGGACTGCATCCACCTCTGGGTATGTACCTGAAGATTGATTACCAATACGCTCAGTAAGACAGATTTTGCCTGACATGTCGCCACAGTTGAAGTTGCCACCAGACACATCACAGCTTGCCAATGTCGCGGTGACTGAACCTGCAACTGGTGCTGGTACAAACTCAGTGCCGTTGTGGACCAAACGGTTATGAGGCACGATGCCACGGTCAAACTGGCTAACACCGTTTAGCGTAATGTCAGACAACTTACCTTCGCCTACTGTTACGGTGGACAAAATCGCCACACCCGGCGCCGCGATTTCAACTTGATCCGTCGCTTGCGAGAACGCCGCGTGATCATTTTGATTATCGACCGCTGCAACTGACATAACAGAATCGTAAGACGCTGGGTAGCTGTGCGCAGTATTGCCGTCGTTACCCGCCGCAGCGATTAACAGTACGCCTTGATCGTAGATCGCTTTCAGCGCATTTTGCTCCGTGCGGCTCGATTGGCTACCGCCGAGACTCATGTTCACCACGTTTGCACCATTATCAGCACACGTTTGTATCGCTTTCACAAGACCAGAAGAGTAACCCCAGCCCGCTTCGTTAAACACTTTCACGATGTGAAGGTTCACGTTTTGGTTTGGCATCACGCCCTTCACGCCTTCAGTATTCGCGATCGCAGCGATTGTGCCCGCTACGTGAGTACCATGCGCATTGTTGTTGCCAGGATCGCTCCATGATCCTGTGCCGCTGTCATTGGTACCAGCAACACGGTTACCGCTCAGATCGTTATGCGACAGATCGTAGCCAGAATCGATGATACAAACCGTGCGGTTACCTGCATTGAAGTCATCCAACTGCTGAGCATTCACTGCGTTGTAACCCCAAGGTACCGTTTCACTTAGCAGGTAACGCGGAGGATCGACTTCTACGTATTCCACATCACCACGGTTACGCAGTGGTTCAAGATCATCCCTATCCAGCTCAACGCTGTAAATGGCACGGTTACCTAGTTTTTCCACTTTACGTGCTTTCACCTGTTGCAAAACAGATTCTTGCGCGATACGTGGTCCCCAAAACGAGTTGCCACCCATCGAAGATCGGCTTACCGGATCTTCTTTGAATTTGACGATGTATTTCGTCGGCAACTTGGATTCGTCGAATCCCATCGGTGGAGCCGCGAATGCTGACATGGAAGCAGTCAGCGCGACGGCGACAGCAGACAATGTAAATAAGCCTTGTTTTTTACTTGTTGTGTAGTGCATTTGCCCTATTCCTTAGTTGAGCTAATTTTTATTCACTATATCCTCATGAAAAATCATCATTGCGATGTATACATGAGTCACTCAGCTATAGTTCATCGTCCAAAAATGCCAAACAATTTGTTTCATGAATATACAAATTTGTACAAAATATCATTCAATCAACATTTTTAGTTAACATCAAAAAGCATCAACAAAACCTTATAAAGCAATCACTTATTTAACAAAAAGTGCATGTTAAATTAATGTTAGTGAGTAATTATTCTAAATATGAGCCATTTAATCGATTGCTATGCTGAATGATTTTTTTGACCGTGATGCCAAAATCAAAATAATGAATATTTAGTTGTTGACTGTCTGGAGTATTTACTCAGAATTAGAGGGTTTAGTGAGAAAAATTCTCATCTAAACAATGTTATAGCCAAGTATTTTTTCAATGTGCTTGGGTCAATAACCATTACAAGAAGAGTGAATGATGAAAAAAACAATCACACTATTAACTGCATTACTCCCGCTTGCTTCTGCAGTTGCCGAAGAGCCAACCTTATCACCAGAAATGGTTTCAGCGTCTGAAGTGATCAGCACGCAAGAAAACCAAACCTATACCTATGTTCGCTGTTGGTATCGCACCAGCTACTCGAAAGATGATCCGGCGACCGATTGGGAATGGGCAAAAAACGAAGATGGTAGCTACTTCACCATTGACGGCTACTGGTGGAGCTCCGTTTCATTTAAAAACATGTTCTACACCAACACGTCGCAAAACGTTATCCGTCAGCGTTGTGAAGCAACATTAGATTTGGCGAACGAGAACGCAGACATTACGTTCTTCGCCGCTGACAATCGCTTCTCATACAACCACACGATCTGGAGCAACGACGCAGCAATGCAGCCAGATCAAATCAACAAAGTGGTTGCACTCGGTGACAGCTTGTCTGATACAGGCAACATCTTTAACGCATCACAATGGCGCTTCCCTAACCCGAACAGCTGGTTCTTAGGTCACTTCTCCAACGGTTTTGTGTGGACAGAATACATTGCCAAAGCGAAGAACCTTCCGCTCTACAACTGGGCAGTTGGCGGCGCGGCTGGTGAGAACCAATACATCGCGCTAACAGGGGTTGGTGATCAAGTTTCTTCGTACTTAACCTACGCAAAACTGGCGAAGAACTACAAACCAGCAAACACCTTGTTTACGCTTGAGTTTGGTTTGAATGACTTCATGAACTACAACCGTGGCGTTCCAGAAGTGAAAGCGGATTATGCAGAAGCACTGATTCGTTTGACGGACGCAGGTGCGAAGAACTTCATGTTGATGACACTGCCAGACGCGACGAAAGCGCCTCAGTTTAAGTACTCAACACAAGAAGAGATCGACAAAATTCGTGCGAAAGTGCTTGAGATGAACGAGTTCATCAAGGCACAAGCGATGTACTACAAAGCGCAAGGTTACAACATCACGTTGTTTGATACTCACGCCTTGTTCGAGACGCTAACTTCTGCGCCCGAAGAGCACGGTTTCGTGAACGCGAGTGATCCTTGTTTGGACATCAACCGCTCATCGTCTGTCGATTACATGTACACCCACGCATTGCGCTCTGAGTGTGCGGCGTCTGGTGCTGAGAAGTTTGTGTTCTGGGATGTCACGCACCCAACAACAGCAACTCACCGCTATGTTGCAGAGAAAATGCTAGAAAGTAGCAACAACTTAGCCGAGTACCGTTTCTAACCAGACACGGCTTCTGAGTTGAAACCTTATCTTCGTACACACGTTGATAAGCAAAATGGCCACGACACATCGTGGCCATTTTTATCGAAGGAACTTTGTGGTCACAGCAGTCGCAGCGCTGAACAGTTACAGTGGCGTGACGTCGGTTCCTCCTAAAGACTGGTAAAGCGTAACCTGAGTGAGAAACTGGTTGTAGCGGTTTTCCAACAAAGAAGCTTGCGCGTTTCTGGTCTCTTCTTGTGCATTCAAATAGTCCATGATCGACGTCGAGCCATACTGATACCGCGCAGCATAAATGGACTCAGCGGCACTTGCGGCATCATACTGTTCTTGTAAACGCGCCGCCTGATACTTCAATTTCTCGCGTGCCGACAAGGCATTTTCGACATCTTGGAATGCGGCGTACAACACTTGGCGATAACTCACAATAGCCGATTGATAGTCTAAATCGGCAATGGCTTGGCTATTTTTCATCTCATTCCACTGCAAAAACGGTAGCGTCATATCTGCACCTAAACTGCCGATCGGGTTGGAAAGCAGGTCTTTGAGCGCTTGTGACGATCCCCCCAGAGCCCCAGTGAGCGTCAGCTTGGGCAAGTAGTCCAAATCTGCTGCGTCTTTATTTGCTAGCGCGGCTTTGACTTCATAAATCGCTGCTTTAATGTCGGGTCTGCGGATCAATAAATCAGACGGAGCACCAACACTCAACGATGGCATATCGCCTTCAGGCAGCATTTGGATGTTTGCACTGATGCTCTTCGGCGGTTGATTGAACAAAATCGCAAAGGCGTTGTTTGCCTCAAGTAAACTCTGTTCAAACTCACTTTGCTGCGCTTGTAAGCTTGCCAGCGTACGTTTGGCTTCAAGCACATCTAACTGATCCACAGCGCCAAGTTGGTACTGTTTTTCAATCAATTGTAGCGTTTGAGCTGCGTCTTCCACATTACGCTGACTGAGGTTTAAGCGCTGTTTTAGATAGCCGATTTGCCAATATAACGATGCTGTCGTTGCCACCAAACTTTGTGCGGTCGCCTCACGATCTTGTTGACTTGCCATCGCCGTCCACTTGGCTTGGTCAACGTCTGCCGAGATTTTTCCCCACAAATCCAACTCGTAATTGACGGACAAGTTAGTGCTGTAGCTATCTGCCGATTCCCCGCTATCAAGAGATTTTTGAACTTGTCCTGATGTGGAAGAACTCAACGTAGGGAAAAGGTCATCTTGCGCTAAACCCAGCTGTAAACGCGCTTTCTTTAGCGTTAGCGTTGCCAGCGTCAAATCGTTGTTTTGAGCCAACACCTGAGTAATGTATTGATTAAGCGTTGGGTCGTTAAACGCCAACCACCAAGGATCCATACTGACATCATCCGCAACATGCATCTGTTGCCAATTTGCAGGCACTTGCACCTCAGGAGCTTGATAGTCGCTACGCATAAGGGAACCACAACCTGACAACCACACTGCGCTTAAGGCAGCCGCGACCAATCGAGTTTTGAATTTCATTGTGTTACTCATTTTTAGTCTCTCGCTAGCGCTTCTATCGGATCGAGTTTGGCGGCATTGCGAGCGGGTAAAAAGCCGAAAGCGATGCCAATCAACGTTGAGCAAATAAACGCCCAGATGATCGAGTTCATTGAGTAAATCATTTGGAAGCTGCTGCCAGAGGTACTGAATGCAAAACCAATCAAAAATGCCAAGCCAATACCAGCAATGCCACCACACAAACACACTAGTACCGCTTCAATCAAAAACTGACGCAAAATATCCGCTTGCCGCGCACCCACAGCCATTCGCACACCGATCTCTTTCGTGCGCTCTGTCACCGACACCAACATGATGTTCATTACGCCAATTCCGCCGACAATTAGGGAGATCACCGCAATCGCTGAGATCAGTAACGTCATGGTTGCGGTGGTTTTCTCGATGCTCTGACGAATGGTGTCAGTGTTAATCGTGAAGAAATCTTCTGTACCGTGACGCATTTTTAACAAGTTGATGATGCTCTGTTCTACCGCTGCGCTTGGGGCGTTCTCATCAATCCGTACAGTAATGCCGTTGAGGTAGCGTTGTCCCATCATTCGTCCCGACATGGTGGTGTATGGCACCCAAATTTTCAGCGCGTCGCTGTTGCCAAACGCGTCTTCTTTTTTCTGCGTGACACCCACAATACGCACTGGCAATGAACCTAGAAAAATCACTTCACCAATCGGATTTCTATCCGCAAACATTTCCTTTCTGGTGTTGTCATCAATCACTGCTTCTTGGGCGAGTGAGTTCACGCTCTCTTCATCCCAAAACTGACCTTTGGCGATCTCATAACCGCGCACACGGAAATAATCTTCCCCAACCCCTTCCACAGACGCGGTTGCATCCTGATTGGCGTAACGCACGGTTAAGCTGTTGGATAAAGACGGCGTGACACTGTCGACAAAAGGTAGACTCTCCAACGATTTAGCATCGTCGGCGGTTAGCGTTTTCACTCGTCCGGAGCGGCGGTCACCAAACCCTTTGCCCGGCCTGACATCAATGGTGTTTGTTCCCATGGATGAAATATTCGACAAAATTTGCTGTTGTGAACCATTACCTAGTGCCACCACGGAAACCACCGAGGCTATACCAATAATGATGCCGAGCATGGTCAAAAACGTGCGCATTCTGTGGCTAGACATCGCCAGCAGCGCCATTTTGAGCGCGTCAATAAAACTGTCCCACTTCCACCACTTACTGGCGACTTGCGCTGGGCGATGAAAAGACGCGCTCGGTGTCTGTACTGCTTGCTCATTGATTACAACTTGTGCATTTGGCGTATCTGCAATGATTTCACCATCTTTGATTTCAATGATGCGATCCGCAAAGTTCGCCACATTCATATCATGAGTCACTAAGATGACCGTATGCCCAAGTTGATGCAACTCTTTAAGCAGTGCCATCATCTCTTGCCCACTGTGACTGTCTAATGCGCCAGTGGGCTCATCAGCAAGAATCACCTCACCACCGTTCATCAGTGCACGAGCAACACTCACGCGCTGTTGCTGGCCACCACTCAGTTGGCTGGGCTTGTGAGTCAAACGATCTTCCAGCCCCAAGCGAGCCAATAACGACTGCGCTCGCTCCGTTCTTTGACGATGAGGAACTCCCGCGTAAACCGCAGGTACTTCCACGTTTGCCACCGCGGTTAAGTCCCCCAGCAAATGGTAACGCTGGAATATAAAGCCAAAATACTCGCGGCGCAGTTCCGCCAGTTGGTCGGATTCCAACGTCGAGACATCTTGCCCATTAATGAAGTATCGACCACTGGACGGTTTATCCAAGCAGCCGAGCACATTCATCAGCGTCGATTTACCTGAGCCTGATGCACCCACGATCGCGACCATTTCACCGCGTTTTATCTCTAAATTAATGTGGTTCAACACGGTAAGCGACTCGTCGCCAGAGACAAATCGTCGAGTTAAATCCTCAACTTTTAAAAGCACGTCACTCATCTTAGAACCTCATCGGAGGTCGACGACGATCACCTCGGCTTGATGATTCTCCATCCATAGCATTGCCAAGAACAACTTGGTCGCCCTCCTTCAAACCTGAGAGAATTTCTGCGTTCACTTTGTTGTTAATACCCACTGTCACGGGCTTTTGCACCACTTGGCCCTGTTCAAGCACTGGCACGGTATAGTTGCCTTTGCCGCCAGATTTTTGCAGCACTTGTGAAGGGACAATCAAGGTATTTTCCGATTGCTCAAGGACAATCGAAACTTGCGCAGTCATGCCAATACGCAAAATGCCTTGCGGGTTCTTCACATCAAATACAGCGTTGTAGTAAATGGCGTCGCTATCTGAAATGCTCAAATCGCTGTCATCGCCATCCATGATGGTTGGCCCCGGCTCAATGGCGCGCAATGTACCTTTAAACTGCTGATTCGGTTTACCTAAAATGGTGAACAGCGCCGTTTGGCCGGGGTGAACAAAAATCACATCGGCTTCCGAAATTTCGGCTTTCACCGTCATCGTATCTAACTTAGCTAACTCGATAATAGTTGGCGTGGTTTGATTGGCGTTTACGGTTTGTCCTTCTTCCACCGCGGTGTAGACCACCGTGCCATCCATCGGTGCGTTGATGGTGGTGTAACCGAGATCTAACTGCGCATTGTCGACGTTGATTTTGGCTTTCTCGATTTCGGCATCCAGTTGCGCTAACTCGGCTTTGTAGATGGCGAGCGTCGCTTCGGCATTCTCGTAATCAGCTCGTGAGCTCGCTTTCGCTGCCAACATGCCTTTTTGACGCACGTATTCATAGTTTGCTTGTTTAATCTGCGCTTGCTTAGCCTGGTACTGAGCGTTGAGACTATTAAGAGACGCTTGGGCTTCTTTGAGGCTGTTTTGCTGAGTCAGGCTGTCAATCTGTGCAATCAAGTCCCCCTGTTTGATCTCATCCCCTAAGTTCACAGCGAGGCGTTGAATTTGCCCAGATACTTGCGCACCTACATTCACCAATTTGGACGCTTGCAACATGCCGTTGGCTAATACCGCCTTTTCGATATTGCCTTTGCGAACGACTTCTGTCGCGTAAGAAGAAATGGGTTCTGGACGTTGCAGATAATGATAACCACCAGCACCAATAGCAAGTAGGCCACACAAAACGAGCCATTTTTTATTGAGTTTCATAGCAGGAGTGAAGTAAATAATCGTTTTGATTTTATACTGCTATTTGTCTTAGCCGTACAGGGTACGAGACGTAAAGATAGGTAAATTAACGTCAAGATACTGAAGGAATAACTTCACTAACGTGAAAAATCCGAGATATTATAGTCACTTCAAAACTTTATCATTCAATAAATATAACAAAGATCATTTTTAATATAGAAATTTAAGTTATAAGTATTATAAACAAAACTTTTAAATACCAACAAACCAGTAAAATCTAAGCTTATTCAATATGCCATCCATTTAAATTTCATTATGGTCATTTTGATGATTGAGTTTAAAGAGGAGTTAAGTGGCAAGTTAAATAAAAAATACCCACATAACACAGGTAAGACCGAGAGGAGTGTGTCATGTGGGTTTAAAACGATAGTTCTCTTGCTGATTCGAACTACCAACGTTGGGATGCAATGGAAATACAAATGACTCAGAGTTTCCATCACGGACACTTTATCGCTGGATTTGCCTCTGTTTGTTAGGGAACGGTCAGCACAATAAAAATAGAGAAGTAATACCGCAAAAATAAAAATAGGGGCTCTGAGTTTAATTTACACGTAAAATAATCACCACATTCACGACATGAACCATTAATAAATTCATCAATAAATATTTATTAAGTTAAATTTATTTATTGTCAACATACTGTTAGTTTTACCCCTAAATATACTGGTCAGATTTGTTTATTTTACTGCTTTTAGTTGCAATACAACCTCTAATTAATTCATGAGAAAAAACATGCAGCGACAATTAACTCTTTCACCGATTTATTTATTAATCGGTTTAGCCTCCTCGACGGCGTATGCCGGAGGTTTTCAAATTAACGAACATTCGGCGACGGGTCTTGGTCGTGCTTTTGCTGGTGATGCTGTTATTGGTGATAATGCGTCTGTAGTCAGCCGCAACGCCGCAGCGATGACGCTGTTTAAACAAAATGCCTTATCGTTCGGTGTCACTTACGTCAAACCTGACGTTACCGTTAAAAATGCGCAATATCATCGAGCTAATATTAATGCGGATGTCAATGTTGGTATGGGCGGTTTTCCTCCGTCCCCTCAAGTTGACATTACCCCGTCCTTCTCTCAAACCGTGACCGACATTGATGACGTCGATGGCGTTGGTCAACCAGCCGTTGTACCCAATTTTTACTTTATTCACCCTATCAACGACGACTGGTATCTAGGCTTATCGGCATACTCCAACTTCGGAACCGACATGGAGTTTAAACCAAACTATGGCGCACCTGTTTTTGGCGGTGTCACCAGCGTAGCGAGTGTCAACCTTGGCGCAAGCTTGGCATACAAGGTGAACGATCGTTTTAGTATCGGTGGTGGTATTGATGTGATTTACGGCTCTGGTGAGCTGTACCGCGATATGGACGTGGGTGTTTGCGTTGGTGGGAACATACTTGGAAACGAACTAGAACAACGCTGTGGATCCGTAAAAGGCAACGCACTTGATGTGGAAGCTGGCGGCATTGGGTTTGGCGCGAACATTGGCATGATGTACGAGTTTAACGAACGTCATCGCTTGGGTTTGAGCTACAAGCACAGCCCTAACATCGATGCCAAGGGTGACATCCACTTTGCTGGCGAATCGTACGACTCACTTGCTATGCCGCTACCGGATATTGCGGAGTTTTCCGGTTATCACCGCGTCTTACCTAAATTTGCCCTGCACTATTCTGTGCAGTGGATTGGTTGGTCAGCATTTGACAGCTTGAAAGCTGATGATCAGTTGCTAAAAGATTTTCAGTGGCAAGACTCAGCGCACTACTCCATCGGTGCGACTTGGTACGCCAATGAACGTTGGACACTTCGCACGGGTTACATGTTCGACAAAACACCTGTCGATGAGCTGACTTCGCTTTCTATCCCAGATTCGAACCGTCACTGGTTATCTGCGGGTGCCTCTTACCAATGGTCATCAGATACCACGGTTGACATCGGCATGACGTACTTGATTGGTGAAGATGTCAACGTAGAAGAGTACGCGTATGAAGGTGTTCCTGCACCGATGGTAACGGGCGTGACCCATTCAAATGCGTTCCTAATTGGTGCCCAACTCAGCCACCGTTTCTAATTTGTCAGGCAGTGATCAAACCTCTAGGTCATTGCCTTGTAACAACGCTTATCAAAGCGACCGAACAGAGACATTATTATGAACAAAACACTACTTGCTTTTTCACTCTCACTTCTCACTCTAGGCGCGGCTCAGGCTTCAGAATGGGGCTATGGCAATGACAAACACGGGCCAGAGCACTGGGGAGAAATCGCCAAAGACTGCGCAACCACGAAAAACCAAAGTCCAATCAACATCGACAACCCAGCCGATGCAAAACTGGAAGCACTGAACCTTTCGTACACTGGTCAGGTCATTGGTTTAACCAACAATGGTCATACGCTGCAAGCGCAAGTGAACGGACGTAACAGCTTCACCATCGATGGCGAGACGTTCGAGCTGCAACAGTTCCATTTCCACACACCTTCAGAAAACCAAATCAAAGGCCGCCAATATCCACTTGAAGCGCACTTTGTGCACGCCAACGCAGACGGCGAGTTGGCGGTAATTTCGGTGATGTTTGATGCTGGCGATCAAAACGCAGCACTGTCTAAACTGATCAACGCAATCCCACAAGAGAATCAAACCACTTTCTTTAAAGATACGTTTGAGATTAACGACTTACTGCCAAAAACTGCAAACTACTATCGATTTAACGGCTCTTTAACCACACCGCCATGTTCAGAAGGTGTGCGCTGGTTTGTGCTTAAAGACACTCAAACCTTATCCAAAGATCAAGCCGCGAAACTGATGGAAGTCATGGGACAAAACAATCGTCCGCTGCAACCGCTAAATGCGCGCGTTGTACTTTCTAACTAAACGCCACATCCGATAAGGGGCATCGTATTTGCCCCTTATTTTGATTCGCTCTAACCTCACTTCGTTACAGGAACCCCCAATGAAAACTCCATCTGTTCTGTCACTCTTACTCGCACTCGCCCCGACACTCGCCTTCTCTCATAACCTTTCTGTCGGTCAAACCACCCCTTCCGTCAGCATTGATACCTATGGCGAAATGACGCTGCAAGGAGACGATGTGGCTTATCAACCTTGGGCAACTCAGCAGATGTTAGGCAAAGTCCGTGTGATACAAGCCATTGCAGGTCGTAGTAAAGCTAAAGAGATGAACGCGCCGCTGATGTCAGCAATCACTGCCGCTCACTTTCCTGAAGATCAGTATCAGACCACAACCGTAATCAACCAAGAAGACGCCATATGGGGAACCGGTACATTTGTAAAATCGTCGGCAGAGGACAGCAAAAAGACATTCTCTTGGTCTTCCATGGTGTTAGACAAAAATGGCGTATTAGCAACAACTTGGGATCTGCAGCAAGAAAGTTCTGCGATTATCGTACAAAATAAACAAGGCGAAATTTTATTCGTGAAAGAAGGGGCTTTAACTCAAGACGAAGTCACACACGTCATCGAACTGATTAAACAGAATATCTAAACCTAAGGTAAGGAAAAGCTATGAAACTGTTCAACACCATCGCACTCTGTCTTTTAGCGGCTGTAGCCTCTTTCCAATCGGTTGCTGGAGACAACGATTGGGACAAGATTGCAGATAAGACCGTCAGTTTTAAATCGGAAACCGACACAGTCAATCCACTGTCACCATTTGCTAACGCTCGTTTCAGCCACATAAAAATAAAATGTACGCAAGGTACGGTCGATCTGAAAAGCGTTAAAGTAATCATGAAAGATGGTCAGGAAAAGACGTTCGACAGTTTAGGGGTTCTGACTAAAGGCATGTCATCAAGAAGCTTAAGCCTACCAACAAAAGATAACGCGAAGTTAGACAAAATCGAGTTGAACTATGAATCGGTTGGCAGCACTGCGCTGCAAGTCGCGGGGGTGACCAAAAAAGCGCAAGTGGAAATCTTAGGTAAGAAAATCGACGAGTAAGCGATGGCTCAACGAACTCACCCAAACTAAAAACAGCGGCACTAGGCCGCTGTTTTCATTAAAAAATCGTCATGAATAACTAAATGAATTTCTTCAGCTTCGCCAAACCATAAGCAGCGATGGTGACACAATCTTTGATCGTACCGTCGATCATCATCTGTTCGAACTCCTCAACAGAAAAAGCGCGAGTGATCAAATCCTCTTCTTCACTGTCGAGTTGATTGCCCACGTCCGTTAAATCAGTGGCGAAGTAGACGTGACATGTCTGATTCAAAAAGCCGTATGCGATAAACTGCGCGCCGACATACGCCATGGCGCTCGCCTGCATGCCCGTTTCTTCACGCAGCTCGCCTTTGGCAAGCTCAAGATGATCCGCATCTGGATTTGATTCCCACGCCCCTTGTGGGATCTCCCAACAACGTTGACCTACGGTGTAACGGTACTGCTGAACCAAGTGAATCATCCCGTTATCGATAGCCAGAATCGCAGCACAATCAGGTTTGTCGACCACACCATAGATGCCCTCTGCGCCGCTCGGACGTAAAATTTTGTCCTCACGCACCGTCATCCACTTATTCTGGTAAACGACTTTGCTGTCTAGCTGTTTGATATCTGACATGATTATTCCTTGATTTTTCTGAGGGTTACTGCGGAATAATACCCGATTCGGTTACGCCACCAAAATGTTCTTTAGTTCACTCAAAGACTCAACGGTGTAATTTGGTGCGATACGCTCATCGACGCTTGCGCCTGTGGTATTTAACCAGCAAGTTTCAATACCAAAATTATTACCACCCAGAATATCGGAATGCAGGTTGTCACCCACCATCAGTACGCGCGTTTTGCATGGGTTGCCCATTTGCTGCATCGCGTATTCAAAAATACCTAAGTCCGGTTTTGCTACGCCCACTTGTTCAGAGATCACCACTTTATCGAAGTACTCAGTCATCCCTGTGCGCTCAAGGCGGATCGCTTGCAACTCTGTAAAACCGTTGGTGATGATGCCCATTTTAGCTTTGCCTTGCAGCGCTTCCATCAGCTCTTTTGCACCTGGCAACAAGCTGCAAATATCGGCCATTGCTTCTAAAAATGCGCTGTTGAGATCTGCTGTTGTGGTATTCAACTTCTCAGCCCACTCGGTAAAACGCTTATGTTTTAGCTCATCTGCCGTTACTTTGCCGTCTTGGTAATCCACCCAAAGCGGTTTGTTTACGGTTTGGTAATAAGCAAAATCTTGTTCAGTAAAATCTACGCCTTTGCGAGAAAACATAAGCTGCAAACCTTTGAAAGCATCAAAGTGGAATAAGGTTTCGTCAGCGTCAAACAGGATCCAATCGTACTTCATTTTCTTCTTCCCAAAATCAAGGTCGTAATACTGGTGCATAGTCTAGATTGTTTTCTTCTTGAAGATAATCTCTATAATTGGAAATTAATTGTATCCTTGTGCTCAACAATAAATGCTTCACGATAATAGGAGATTGATGTGAACGCGATTGCCTCCCTGCCCGTTTTTGTTGCTGTTGTCGAATGCAGCAGCTTTTCCCTTGCGGCCAAACAGCTGAATCTGACGAAATCGGCGATCAGCAAACGCATCAACCAACTAGAAGACGATTTGGGCATTCGTCTCCTTAACCGAACTACGCGTAAGCTGAGCCTGACCGAAGCGGGAGAACGCTATTTTGAGCACGCTTCTCAAGCGCTCAATCTGGCCCAGCAAGGCGTAGACGCGGTATCTGAGCTGCAAGGCTCTCCACAAGGTCGGCTCAAAATTACCGTGCCGATGTCTTTCGGTGTACTGCATATCGCGCCTTTGATCAGCGAGTTTCTCGCTCGTTACCCGAAAATTGAAGTGGATTTAAACCTCGAAGACAAAATGGTCGATTTGGTTAAAGACGGTTTTGATTTGGGGATCCGTATTGGTGAACTCACCTCTTCCAATCTAATCGCAAAACGTCTCGCCCCTTGTAAAAGTGTGCTTTGTGCCTCGCCAGATTACTTAGCGGAGTTTGGAACACCACAAAAACCAAGTGATTTAGTCAGTCACAACTGCCTGCGCTACTCCTATTTCCGTGGCGGCGTCGAATGGATGTTCATCAACAACGGCAGCGAATACAAGGTACTTCCAAAAGGAAACTTTATCGTCAATAACAGCGAAGCCATTCGCCAATTGCTGTTAAGAGGTTCGGGCATTGCTCAACTGCCGACGTTTATTGCAGGAAGAGACTTTGCTGCAGGAAATCTAAAACCGGTGATGGAAGAGTATTCTCTACCAGAACACGCCATTTATGCGGTTTTTCCTGAGCGTAAGCACATGCCGTTGAAAGTAAGAGCCTTTATCGATTTTATCAGCGAAAAACTCGGCACAGATTTACCTTACTGGGATCGTTACAGCAGCCCAGAAAAATAACCATATTGATGATAAGTGAGTGAGATTTCACTACTGACATGTTCTGACATTCCATCCGCGTAACCTTATTTGGAACTCAACAGGCAATCCGCCAAAACCAATAAGGAATCACAATATGGAAACCGTTATCGAAACTGTGCAATTTCGTCCAACCGCAGGCACAACAGAGCAAGACGTGATCGCTGCTGCCAAACAGTCACAAACGTTTGTGAAGAATCTGCCGGGCTTTTTGTATCGCTCACTCAGTCACGAAGCGACGGACGATGTGTGGACAGACATCATTTACTGGCGTTCAATGGACGATGCAAAACAGGCGGGAAAACAGATTAAGCAAGCCGTTGAATTTCAGCCTCTGTTATCAATGATTGACTGCGAAAGCTTCGAGCTTAAACATCACAACTTAAAAATGTGCAGTGAGCTAGAGAAGTAATCAGCCACACTACCACTAACAACCAGTAGGTCTAGATAAGGAACATCATGAGCAAATCAGAACGACTGTTTGAGCTACTGACGCTTCTGCGCGCAAAGCGTTACGCCGTGACAGCGAAAGAGCTCGCAGAAAGAATGGAAGTTAGCGAACGTACGATTTATCGCGATATTCAGTCGTTGCTCAGTTCTGGTGTTCCGATTCAAGGTGAAGCAGGTGTCGGCTACCTGTTGCAAGCTGGCTCTCATCTGCCGCCTTTGATGTTCTCAGAAAAAGAGATGATGGCGCTTGAACTGGGTATGCGGATGGTTCGAGCCTGGTCGGATGTTGAACTCGCCGAAGCGTCTCACTCTGCGTCCACCAAAATACTTTCGGTATTGCCCGATAAGCTCAAGCAACAAGTGGAAGATTGTCCGCTGATTGTGCCCGATTATCACACCCAATCCGAGACTGCCAAACGAGGGCAGCTTCTGCGCCATGCGATTGATCATCAGTTTAAGGTCAGTTTGGATTACCAAGATGAAAGCGGACAAGTGACCGAAAGAAAAATCCAACCGTTAGGCCAGTTCTTTTGGGGCAAAGTCTGGACGCTGGTCGCCTGGTGCGAATTGCGCGATGACTACCGCCAGTTCCGCCTCGACCGTATCCAAGCACTGCGTATGCATGATGAAGAGTTTCAGAGTGCGGAAACCAAATCTCTCAAACATTATATTGCGCAGTATGAATCGAAAGATTGAGTGTTTTTCATCCCTCCATCACAAGGATTCTAAATTGCTCTGCTCAATGCGCGATATTTGGAAAGACACATTTGGTTAAACTAATGTTTCATTTTTAACAGATGCGCAACCAACTTAAGATCGTTAACTTAAGTAGCACGTCAACCACACCGGAGCCTGAAGCTATGAAAGTACTGATTCAATACACCCAAGCAGGGAAATATCGAGATCAAGCGTGGGAATCTTTAACTCTTCGATCTAAAGGTGATATGCAGGCCGTTACCCCTTCTTATGCTGCCCAACTTATCGAACAAAGCAAAGCGACACTTGTGATGACAGAAGACGGACAGATCATCTTTCACTCCTAAATTCTATCAGTCCTATGACGAAAAAGGCCTGCATTGCTGCAGGCCTTTGTATGAGTGAATTAAGAGCTATTTACTGGAAACTCACTGCCGTTGGTAGGCGATCAAGCATCTTGTAGTAATCACCAGCCACAGCGCCGATATCACCACGCAAATACGCTTGAATCATATTGAGATCTTTCAACCAAAGTTCTTTGTCAGCATCTGAAGACGCCATGTACCCTGCGTACACATTGTCGACCGCGAACATCATGTCTTCGGCGTGATCGTTGTAAATCAAAAGCATCGCATCTGTGTAAGCTTCGAACGCTTTCAGCTCATCGTGCGCTTTACCACCTTTGTAGCTCAATGTGCCCGAAGTTGCATCGATGACCAAATCACCCGAAGTCACATTCGCTGTCGTAAAGTTGATGAAAGACTGGCTGAACGACAGCACACCTGCCGCGATATCCGCATCAATGGTTCGCTTCATTGCGTTGACCATTGGCGCATCCAGCAGCAATACAGGATCGTGGAACGCTGGGACAATCGCTGTTCGGAATGGCCCCCAAGCGCTATCGATGCTCTCTGCAACCTTGTTTAGTGTTGCAGGCTCATAGCTATCTAGGTACGTTTTTAGATCGTAACCTTTGGACGTCACCAGTTGGTTTGCGTAGTCGTAAGCCAGCTTGTTTGCTTTTGTTGCCACAAACTTCTCGCCGTCGATAACAAACTCAACTTTGTCACCCGCGATAATACCGTAGCGGTCTTGTTGCTTCGTAAACGTATCAAACTGAGATTGACCACGAGTCTTCACTGTGTAGTCGTAAGACTTCATTTGGCGCACACCCATTCTCAAGATGACATCGCCAACACGTCCGCGGCCTTCTGCACCAATATCAAGGAATCTTGCAATACCACGAGGCATTGGTGGTAGGGACTCCATTTGCTCAGTGATGTGTAGGTTCACGGTAACACCTTTTAGATTGGTGTATTCCTTACCGTCTTTACCCACCAATTTAACTGGCGTATTTAACGCATCATTTGCCACGATGTTGCCCATGATGTCTTCGTATTCAGCTTGCACCCCAGGGATATCAAGCAGCGATGCAAAGCTCACCTCATCGGTAAAACGGTTCGAGAATCGACGTGCTAAGAAGTGGCTCGCAAGCGCTTTGTCTGGCCAGTTACCCAACACAGACACCGCATTTGACCAAGGGTAATCCGGGTCAAAGCTACCAATTGAGTTTAGGAAGCGTCCATTCGCAGTTTCCGCAACAGCTATATAGCCCTCATCTGAATCTTCGATAAAGCGTGCTGCCAAATCATCAAAACAGCTGGCTGTTGAAAGATCGTAATCAGCCGGAATTTGGTGTGAGTTGTTGTCTAACAGTTGACCAAAAGAAATCACTTTTTGGTTGCCTGCCGCATTTTCTATCACACATTGATGCTCTGGTGTGCGCAAGATATCAAGGAAGAACGCCGCGGATTTTTTCGCCCCATTCGCGTAATCACAGAACCATGAGTTATCGGCTTTGCCTTCGCTACAGTATTGAGGGTTTGAAGCAATGCGCAATAAGAAATCACCCGGCTTATCCGTTGACGAAGTGTAACCAAGATTGGTGTACAGGTTATCGATGCGCTCAAGATCTTCCATCTTGTCACGGATAGCGCTCATTTCCATATAACGGCGCACTAAGTAACCAGGATAATCGGACGAGAACAATCCCGTCGTCCCATATAACTCCAAGTTGCGTCGATCATAGCTATCGAGATAGTTCTGCCACTCGTAAGAAACAATTTCTTCTAGGTTTGTACCTTCGTCAAAACGGTTACAGTCGCTGTTTAGAGAAACGTTCCCATCGGTACAGAAATCGTAAGACTTACGCTCAATTTCATTCACTTTATCTAGGTAGTAAAGTGCGCCATAACGAGTTTTCGCATTCAGTTCTGGATCATCAGACAACGCGGCGGTATCGAATCGGCTGAAGTCACAGTTGTAGAGTGATTTGCCTTTCTCGTTCCCCGTTAGTGCCTTCACTTCAGAACACACCATCAGCGATGTGTTGTCTGGATTGTTGCCAAACTTGTATGCAAAGCTTTGTTGGTAGGCTTGCTGATCAGCGAGGTAACGAGCGTATGCCGCTTTGTCTTCATCGCTCGCACTGTCTGCCGGTTTCGCAACAGGCGCAGGAGCTGAACCTGAAGAATCTTGAATCGTCTCGACTTTACGACCGTAACCAAACTTAAACGCCGCAATATCGTACAGACCCCAAGTTGGCGTTTCATCCAACATGCTTGGTGCGTAGTCCATCGTCGAACTGTAAGCAGGAATGTTGTTCAAACCAAGTTGATGCGCTTGCTCTAGCGTGTAGTAGTTCGCTTTGTCATTTGAGCCTTTAAAGTTATGGCGCAGACCCATGTTATGACCAAGCTCGTGAACAAGCGTATTGCTGTAAGTCGCAACCGTAATCGCATCTGCGGCTTTCACTTGCAACTCTTTTGGTAGGTATTTCCAACGCTTAAGCTGACGCGATACTTCGTTACCTGCGTCATCGAGTTTGATCTCAAAGTAACGCTCGTCATCCAACTTCAAGTTGTCCAACATGGCCTTGTTGGTTGAAGAAACCCACGACGCTTCGATTGGATAGACGTTGTTCTCTGCCCAGAAAGACAAACGGTTCTCTTCAGCTTCAACCACCTTTTCAAACTCCATGTCATCATTGAAGTTTTTCATTAGCTGAGTTGGGCTCTTCGTCGCTGCTTTTCCAGAAACGATGTCTTCTTTTGAAACGAGCGGCGCATGAATGTTTTCATCCGATTTCAGGCTCGCCATCGCCGCCATTGTAGAAAGCGCTTCAATTCTATCCGCGACTTCTGTTTTCACAGATTCGCTGCTGGTTGGCAATGGATCTAAGCCATCTAAGTCCAGTTGATTACGATTGTAGAAACGCGCCAAGTTGTCCCAATAGAAAGGCACACCCGTTCTTGCAACACCTGCGTATTGGTTCACGTGGCCTTTGATGATTTCCCCCGTCATCGGGTTAGAAACCGACGGGCCATAGCCAAGCAGACCGTTCGCTAGAGGCTCGTCAATCAGGTTAATCACGTTGTAACGCAGATCACCTGGGTGAATACCAGCCGCTTTGGTTTTGTTCACAATCTCGATTTCAGGCTTGCCTGCATCCGCCCCAAATACATTCAGCGCTTGGTTCATCTTGTCGATCGATTGCAGCGTTGCATCCAAGAACAACTTGTTCTTCTCTTCAAAGAAATTGTCGCTCAAGTAATATTTGATAGAGCCTTGATCTGGGTTGAAACGATTGAGGTAAACCACATCACGGTCGTATTTATTCGTGACTGGGTTAAGCTTTTTCGTCGACGTGGTGAAGAAACCAATGTCGTTCTCATCACCCACTGGGTACAAGATCGGTTGGTAACCTTCGGTTGCCACTTCACTTTCGTGCACTAACGAGTAGTAGAAACGAGATTTAAATGCGCCATCTACAAGCGCTTCATCCAAGCTCGCTTTCGTTGCAAAGTTAATGTAGTCGGAAATATTATCTAAATCGATACGGAACGTGCGCTCTAGTTCGAAATTGAGAAGACCGTTTTTAGGGTCAAAGTCCCACGAGATCAATCGTGGTGCGCCAATTTCATCAATGCCCTCGGTAATGCCATACAGATCTTCCATATTGAATTCTGCAATTTCGAGATCTTCAGGACGAGGAGTGAAGTGGGTTTTCTTCTTGTAGTTTAGGCTTGCGTCTTCATTGGTTTCTTCTTTGTTGGTGCAATCACCATGCGCGTCTTCTTGACAGCGATACGCCGCAAAGTCACCTGGAATCGTCAGCACTTGCGCGAAGTTAACGCCGTCGTCGTCTGCGACAAATTTCTCTTCACCGCAGTAGTTATTAGCATCTTTGCTTAGATGCGCGTCTGGGTAGTTTTTATCGTAACTGCGAACTTCCAGACCTTCTTTGGTAAAACAAAGCTCAACGTAACGAGGTGAACCTTGCAAGAATGGGAATTGGTTCAGAGCAAAGCGTGGCGCGGCACCAGTCGTCGGAACGTAAAACCAACGACCGTCTTTAAGGTCTTTTACTGCGACTTCTTTTGCATCTCTTTCGACATAGTCATACGCCTGATCATCTGCGCCACAGCCTGCAAGTGCGGCCGTTATTGCTGACACCAGAGTCAATTTTTTAAACATTATTTGGATATCCTTAATTGTTGTTATTTTCCTAGAAGGAGTAAGTCACTGTCGCGATGTAAGATGCTTTCTCTTGGTCCAACAAATCGATGTTGCCCAAGGTGCCTCGCTCTGCATCTTGATAGAAACCCGTTGATGACGCCGCGAGTAGCAATGACCAGCTTTCATCAAACTCGTATGTGCCGTACAACGCCCCTTCATACTGCCAACTGCTTCTGCGCGTACCTTGATAACTGATGCTATTACCACCTAACGCCGTGATCCCCACTGCGAACGATTCCCACGACTTTTCCGCAACAGCAAACAATGAGTAAGTCCACTCAGTCAGCGAGCGTCCCCCCATGGTTTTGTATTCGTGGAAATTTTTTCTCAGTCTTGGCGAAACCGAAAAATCGACGCTCCAAGCTGAAAAAGAGATCGGCACATCTAAACGAACCGCGGTGTGCAGTTCATCTTTACGAGATGTTTCTGAAGTTGGAATGGTGAGCTGACCCGCAACGCCGATTTTCCCTGTATCTCCAAAGCGATATAGGTTCGTGTATTGCAAGCCCAACACCGAATCTGTCGCGTAGGTGCCGACTTCATCTTCTAGGGCACGATAGCCCCCCGTAGAAAAATAGGCTTTTGTGTCGCTCGAAAAGGAATAAACGAGATCGCCTCCCCACGAGAAATTGCGGACAGAACGGTAGTCGTCTTTATCGTAAATGTTTGTATCGTAAGATAGGTAAACGGCCCCACTAAACTTACAAACAATACAGGACGTATCTCCTTCATTTTGTGTAGATTCAGGCGTGCTGGTGCTATCAATTACACTCGTTTCCACCGCGAATGATGGCGCTGAAAACAGCGTACCCAACAACATTGCAAGCGGCGTCATCATCCACTTTGTTGTGTGCTGCATGTTTTGAAACTTCCATGAGAATTAAGTTCATTAGAATAAACTTAAAGACAAACAGATTATTGGGATGAAATTCCATAAAAATTCAGATAATCAACCCCAATAAACCTATCAACCATAAAATTACTCTTATGGTTAAATCCTTATTTAATTTTTTAATACTATTTATCTGAGTATTGTCGCGTTCTACTTTGCTTAAAAACGCACTTTAAAATGACTTTTTATAAACAAAGCCACTCACCACAACATTAAAGAAGCAGCAAAGCAACGCCATTAAAATAAAAGTTAAAAGACAATTATTATCAACAACTTAAATTCAACAAAAACAGTTAAAATGAATGAATCAAAATGGATAAGTTAAAATACAATAAAAATATAAGAACATCATTCCGTTTAATTTTAGTCGTTATTGTATTGAGAAAGTTTAATTTTCAATTTCTAAAATTGGTGGGATACACATAAGAGAAATCATCAAAACCATCCGTTGTTAATAATGAATTTCGCATTTAAAACAAAAGATAGAAACAAGATCAAATTCATGTTTTCTAATATATCGATTCAACCTTTCACAAGTTTGAATAGAAAATCAAACTTTCAGTCAATTTAAAAACAACAAAACATTCACCAAGTGAATAATCAAAAGATAAGTCAAAACTAAATAGCACATACGGTCAGCATATTTGTGAATTACTATTCATTAATTATTTTTTCATAAATTAAACATTAATGTGACCAATTTCACACAATTGCACTGCGTACAACATAAAGCAAACGAAATTTAAGTGTTTACTGACTCAAAACGTGTCGATAGAACAGAGGTTAAACATCGAGCTGAAACACGTATTTCCCAACAAAATTTATTATACATAGCAGTGAGTTACCTGCATCCAAGCGGTTAAAATGCGTACTAATGTGACTCATTTTTGAGAGAGGAACATAAGAAGAGCAAAAGCACTAAAAGAGGATAATGCGATTTGAATAACCAGTGCTTCAAACCGCACTTATGAACTTATGCAGAGAAAGAAAGACTATCAGTTACTGTTGAATGGTTTTATGACCACAGTTTTCGCAGATCAAGTGACGTTCAAATTCATCCATAGAAGCAAGGAAGGCGCCGAACACTACACTTTTGAGAAAGCCAGCGATGAACTCTTTCTTGTTGCGATTTTTATCGCCTTCATAGCCACTTTTTTTTCTAACTAACACCACGACATGATGCGTTTCTACCCCACATGTAGGGCACATGAGGACTTCTGTCTTGTTCGACATCTTAGACTCCTTGACGAATTATCCCTTTCTGATGGCATGATTCTCTTACGCCCGTAAAGCGAGTCATCATGCCATCACTATCGATTCTTACTCTTCTTCGTTGAGACGACGAATCAACTTCGCTGGTGTGCCTCCGTATAGACAATCTGGCGGCACATCATGGTTAACGACTGAATTCGCCGCAATGACTGAGCGAGCACCTATCGTCACACCTTGGTTAATGACGGAGTTACCGCCAATCCACACATCATCTTCAATCGTGATGGGTTTACAAAACGTTTCCCAACGTCGGCGACTTCGGTAATCCACAGAATGAGAAGCGGTATACAATTGCACGCTCGGGCCAATGAGCACGTGGTTCCCGATGGTAATTTTGGCACCATCGAGCATGACCACGTTCATGTTGATAAAGGTCTCTTCACCGATTTCGATGGTTTTACCGAATTCGCAATGGAAAGGGGCTTGAACAATGCAAAGACCCGCTTTGCCAAACAGCTGTTTTTGCAATTCGTCGCGCTTACTTTCGTCAGTGTTGTTATTGAAGGCGCGCTGGGCAAGAGTCGCTTGAGTTCGAATGGCGTCAATTTCTTTGTCCATGCCATCAAATACTTGGCCGGACATCATTTTTTCTAGTTCGGTCATTGGAAAATTCCTACTACTTCAGACCAAACACACAGTACGCGAATTGCACAAGAAAAAAAGAGAAAAGCCTGCACTTTTCTCTTTCCTATTTTGCTATTTTTTCATTCTGCGGAGGGTATCGATTTACACGATTTCCCAGCTGTGTGTCATTTCGACACCTTTGCCAAGCATTAGGCAAACCGAGCAGTATTTTTCTAGCGAGTCAGCCGCCACTTTTGCTACGACTTCTGGGTCAAGCTCATCACCTGACACTTCAAAGTGGATATTCACTTGCGTAAAGATACGCGGCGCGGTTTCACGACGCTCAGTGGTTAGCTTAGCGTTAACAGATACCACTTTTTGGCCTGCGCTTTTTAAACCATCCACAACATCCACAGAGCTACAACCACCAGCGGCCATTAGCACCATTTCCATTGGGCTTGGTGCCGTTGCACCACCGTTACCATCCATCACGATTGAGTGACCGGATTGCGATTGACCGAGGAATTTAAAATCTTCGACCCATTTAACTTCTGCTTGCATGGTTTACCTCATTTTGGCATCGCTCGTTGGGTGTAACTTTTGCCCGATTGAGCGGTGTATTTCGTGCCGATACTGTATCTTTCTTATCAAAAAGGGCAACGGAATTTTAAAAATCGCTGTAATTTTTTCGCTCTGTTGCCTTTCTATTTACGTAGCACTTTTTATTTCAGTCACACTTTCTACGGAAAACAACGTTGAGGTAGCTATGAAGAAAATATCTAAGTTATTGGTCGGATTCTCTTTCGCACTTCCTGTCTTGTTTCTACTTTTGAGTAAAACAGGCACCGCCGATACGATGGATAAGATGAAAGCTTTAGAGAATGCAGAAATCGCCACACTGGCTGGCGGCTGTTTTTGGTGTACGGAATCGGACTTAGAACAGCTTCCTGGCGTCTTGGATGTGGTGTCTGGCTACTCCGGCGGGCACGTGAAAAACCCAACCTATCGCCAAGTATCTTCTGGAAAAACCGGACACATTGAATCCATCGAAGTGAAATACGACCCGAATGTGGTGAATTACGAACAAGTACTCGATTACTTTTTCCGCCACATTGACCCAACCGACGATAAAGGATCGTTTGTCGACCGAGGTCCACAGTATCGACCTGCTATTTTCTACCACAACGCAGAGCAAAAGCAGATCGCAGAGCAGTTTATGATGGAAATCGACAATGCAAAGGTTTATCCAAAACCGCTTAAAACTGAGTTGATCAAGTTTGAGACATTCTATCCAGCGGAAGAGTACCATCAGGATTACTACAAAAAGAGCAGCCTAAAGTACAAGTACTATCGTTACGCATCCGGTCGAGACAAATACTTGGATGAAGTGTTTGGTGACGATCGCAAAGAACATCCGAAAACACTGCGTCAGCTTATCGATGAGAAAAAGCTGCTGTCGAAGGTAAAAGCATACAACAAGCCGTCTCAATCGAAGATCAAGTCTACGTTGACTGAGTTGCAATACTACGTAACGCAAGAAGAAGGTACCGAGCGCCCGTTTGACAACGAATATTGGGACAATAAAGAAGCCGGTATTTACGTCGACATCGTAACTGGTGAGCCGTTGTTTTCTTCTACCGACAAGTACAAATCGGGTACGGGGTGGCCAAGTTTCACTAAGCCAATCAACCCAGGTTACATCGTCGAAAAAACCGATTACAAGTTGATTTATCCTAGAACAGAAGTTCGCAGTAAGTTTGGTGATTCTCACCTAGGGCACGTATTTACCGACGGCCCAAAACCAACCGGGCTGCGTTACTGCATGAATTCGGCAGCGATGAAGTTTGTGCCAGTAAGCAAAATGGCACAATTGGGTTACGGCGACTATTTGTTCTTGTTTGAACAATAATGAGGACTGGTTAGCGTTTGAGAATTAGTATGATGAAAGGCTTTAAATCGCACTTACCAACAAAGCTGTGCCCCGTCTGTGAGCGACCTTTTTCATGGCGCAAGAAATGGGCGCGAAATTGGGAGACAGTGATTTATTGCTCTGAACGCTGCCGACGCAGCAAACCAGAGAAAAAACCGTAACGCTTACCAAGGCAAACGCTCACCATCGTACGTCAAA
>NZ_JAPEID010000146.1:0-1071 GCF_028823755.1 Vibrio sp. VP6 | reverse complement strand
TCGCTCAACTTTAGGAGGTTTGGTTTCTCGTCTGAATTACGCAACAAAGCCTTGTTAAAGATAGAATGAATGACACACGTAATAATCCATTGATAATGATTGCTGAGCTTAACTCTATATTTAACAGGTTAACAGCATTACATGTAGGGGCGCTTAAGAAGTTGAATCACAATGATACTTTTAATATTAGGTGTACGGTTTCGCATATAAATATGCCTTGCGCTGTTAATAAAATTCACGTTGATGGTGATGAGCATCAAGAAAATATAGTTATTACGGTAATGAGGAAAAAGGACTGGAAGTCAAAGGACCCCAAAGAATTTCTTGTTTAATTTAATAGCGCGCTAACAAAGCGTTTAAGAGGGATTTGGCACGCGTGGCATTTTTAGTTTGCGTTGGGTCTAGTGATTCCGGCGCTGTGCGGTAGCTTTTGTATTGCGTGCCTGCACCCCTTAACGCGGCGTTATGCATCAGGAGATAAAATGAAGAAAGAGCAAGAGTTTTACCGCGAAAGAACGGTTGGGCTGTTAACGAATTTTCAGCTCCTAGAGCTTTCGTTGAAAATGTATATTGGAAAGTCATATGACTTTATTCATGCTCTTGTTGGTGACCGAATCCACTTTGGTTTTTCGATTGACGATGTAGAAAATTATCCGTTAGAAAGACTACTCAACACATTCGTTAAGTTAAACGACAACAAAGAGTTACATAAACGTCTCAATAAACTCAGAAAGCAGCGAAATTATATAGCCCATGAAGCTCTACTTGTTACTATTGGCAACAATCCGAATATGGATACACTCCATGAGAAATCACATGAATTCTTTGAGTTAGAGGATGAGTTAAGTGATTGCCTAAAGGTTCTGGTTGCTGAGTTTGAAAAGCTTCATGTGAAATACGTGGCAAATGCATAACAAATTGTTCAAGAGTGATTCGGCACGCGTGGCATTTTTGCTATGCGTTGGTTTTAGTGGTTAAGGTGGTATGCGGAAGCTTCTGTATTGCGTGCCTCACACCTTAGTATCAAGTTTGAAGTGCGACACTTTTTACAGATGCGCATGAATATACTCC
>NZ_JAPEID010000145.1:0-1077 GCF_028823755.1 Vibrio sp. VP6 | reverse complement strand
TATTTGCGCTAACAAATATCTAGGCAATAATTGTCCACTTAAAGGTATGTAAAAATGAACACTGTAAATACTATCTCAACTGATACTGAATTGAAACCCCAAACTTACGTTTGTACGGCTATTTCGTTTGAACTTGGATCGGTTGTTATGACGCAAGGTGTTGCGTCTATGGTTAAAGAAAATAAAGGTGTTAATTTGCTTATTTATTTGCAACGTCACCAAAGTGGTGATTGGGGTAATGTTTGCATTGATGATAAGATCACCAACGACGAAGCCACCAGAACAGGCGAACGTGTTTTATCTGAATATCAACTTTGCGGAGAGCGTATCTGGATCATTACCAAACGTGATCGCAGTGTTACCACTATCTTATTCCCTAGCGAATATTGATGATGTAAGTTGATACGATATAATGGAGTCCTGTTTAGGACTCCATTTTTTTATTGCATATGAAAAACTTTTCTTTGTTGCTTCTCTTTGTCCCCATTGTTGGATCGGCTTTTTGTTTTGATGAGGCCGGACAACATTATAATGTTTCTGCCGATTTGCTAAGAGCCATTGCGCAAGTTGAAAGCAGTCTTGATCCCAAGGCTTACAACGAAAACAAAAACGAACACGGCGAAATAGTTAGCCGTGATTTTGGCTTAATGCAAATAAACTCTAGTTGGTTTCCTAAACTTGCCGAATTTAATGTTAATGAATCCAATGTTTACGAACCATGTTTTAATGTTTCGTTAGGCGCGTGGGTATTAAGTTCTAACTTTGCAAGTCACGGCTACAATTGGAACAGTGTCGGCGCATATAATTCAGGCTTTTCCAAACGTACCGAAAACGCTAGAAAAATATACATCCAAAAAGTGCAAAGCGTTTATTATTCCGCCAATCTTAAATAACCAGTATTGCCCCAAGATGGTGCAATGCTAGATCCCTGTCGTTCTTCCTTTTCCGTTTTCCATTCCTTCCCAGATTTACCAAACCGTTCCGATTCAATCGCCAACGGATCGGCTTTTGGTCGCGCGCGATTTTCCAGGCAAGCTGAAAAATCGACCTAATGCAGACTCAATGAAATTGAGTCGC
>NZ_JAPEID010000144.1:0-1142 GCF_028823755.1 Vibrio sp. VP6 | reverse complement strand
ATTGTTGTCAGCAGCAAGGGCGGGATGGCTTAGAAGCGCGAGGAGGATCAGCCCTTTTTTCATGGTGCCTCCCAAATGGTGGCGGTGTCGTAACCGGTATCAGAGAGGCCGTTCACCTGTATCACCTCTTTAATGACGCGTTTGCCCTCTGGCGTTCGCGCCATAAACACCACCGCATGGATGCCACTGGCGATGAGCGCGCGATTGGGTGTGGCGGTCGCTTCACTGACGCATTGCTCCAGTCTATCGAGCCCTTGTCTCGCTGAATCGGCATGAATGGTGGCGATGCCGCCAGGATGGCCCGTGTTCCACGCTTTAAGTAAATCCAGCGCTTCACCGCCGCGCACTTCTCCCACCATGATGCGGTCGGGGCGATAACGCAGTGTGGTGCGAAGCAAGGTGCGCATGGAAACGTTCGCTGTGTCATTGGTGCGCTTAATCACATGGTTAGGCGCGCTGCATTGCAACTCGTTGGTGTCTTCAATGATGACCATACGCTCGTCCGGTGCCACCATGGAGATTTGATGCAACAGGGCATTGCCGAAGGTGGTTTTTCCTGAGCCAGTGCCCCCCGCGACCAGGATGTTGCGTTTATCAACAATCAACTGACGTAATACATTAGCGGCTTCTTTGCTTAACGTTCCTGCCTTAATGTAGTCATCAAAGGTAAACACGCGCGTGGCCTTTTTACGAATGACAAAGCTAGGGTTTTCCACCAAAGGCGGTATAAGCCCCTCAAAGCGGCTGCCATCAAGAGGCAGTTCACACTCCAAAATTGGCTGCGTGGCCGTGACCGTCTGACGATGATAGTCACTGACGGCATTAAGAATGCGCGTTGCATCCTCGGGCGTGACCTCGCCCACGTGCGTCATCGCTTCCCCTTGACGCTCAATCCATAACTTACCGTCAGGGTTGAGCATGATTTCAGTTAAATTAGGGTCTTCTAAATAATCAAGTAACCCCGCTTGTAAAAAATGATGGCGAATGCCTTGCAAGGCTCGGTTCATCGCGACCTCCTTACCATTTCATGCTGGGATGTTGCCACTCTTGTGACCAATCTTTGCCATCGGTTGGGTCCACATTGAGCGGTTGAGTGAGCATCTTCTCTTCGGCAACGCGCTGGCGCTCTACCGTATCGGCGT
>NZ_JAPEID010000143.1:0-1154 GCF_028823755.1 Vibrio sp. VP6 | reverse complement strand
TAATGGCTTTATATTCAATTAGTTATGATTTGAACAATCCAGGACAAAAGTATGAAAACATTTATTCAGTGATACGAAGTTTTGGAGGGTACAACCACATAATGGAGTCGACATGGTTAGTCTCTACATCATTATCGGCATCTCAAGTACTCGACAGATTTACTTCATATCTTGATAACAATGACAAAATGTTTATATCAAAAGTCAATACAAATGAATATCAAGGATGGTTAGATGAAGATACATGGAAGTGGATTCGAGAGCATGTATGATTAAGAAAAGTTTGGGTCGCTGTATATAATTCTTTCTTGTCAGTATCTTGAATTTGTAAATTACCACCTACTTCAGTAGGTGGTTTAGGGCTACCAATAAAAAATTATTAATAAAACACTTAACTCTCTAAACGTACATTTTCGTTTCGTTAAACCTCACCCCCCTAGTACCAAAACATCTAGCCTAGTTAATTTGAAAATACTCACGTGTGACGGCGTAACCTCTATTCCAATGAGGAGCTGTGCGACGAATACTAGAATGCGCTCACGTAGTGAGTAAGATGCGTCTTATCCTTGTTCTCTGAAGTTATTTGTGTTCACTGTAGTATCCGGCATGAAAATTGCCCTTCTCCCTGCTAGACCCTGATTTGCGCTATTGGTTGAATTAAGCTCGATTATTGAGTTGGGGTTCCACGATGTTTTACGTATATGCTCGATAGGTTCCTGTCGTATGACAAAAGGAAATTCCAGCGCAGCCAGCAAGTACGATAAACGTGTTTTATTATTTTGATGTTGATGCTGGCTGTTGGGGCCCGTCAAAAGCAGGGATTGTTTGTTTTATTACACTTTGGTGAAATGCTTTTGATGGGAGGTATCTTTGAGCGAAGCGATTGTCTTTTCTTAAATATTTATTCTTATATTTATTCTATATACCTAGTTTACATATTTATTCTCATAAGAACGTTACCTCTTTAACTGACATTCTATAGGCAGAATTTAGAGTGATATCTTATAGGTACTTTTTGTGTAAATAGTCTTTTTTAGGGTAAAATCACGCTTTCGAGCAAAAAATAAGAAGTTCAGACGTAAAACAAGAAGCGCATATCATTAAAAAAAACGTGACCTACATCCCTTAAATGAGCTTCAGACGAGCGAAATCCT
>NZ_JAPEID010000142.1:0-1176 GCF_028823755.1 Vibrio sp. VP6 | reverse complement strand
ACTCCTCTTATGTCGATATTGCCATCAGCAACATTGAGCAAGACAACGTGCTGGCTCTGGCCAACCAACTGGCGCCTGTGAGTACCGAACGCTGCGCCAAGGCCGACACTGATTGTTCTAGCGTTGTGGTCTCTGACACGACCATCACCGTCACCATGTAATGACGCGCCAATCTGGCGTGTCGATACTGTCGTTTTTATTGGCTCTACTTTTAGCCAGCGTCTCGCTGGCTATTACTGCCGCAATCGGCTCACACCTGTTGCGGCAAACCAATCAAAGCGAAGAGTTCAAATCGGTCATGGTGGACGTATTTCAAGGCATGGACGCCGCCATCAGCGACCAATGGCAAGACTCAGGCTGCCGCGCCCTGTCTGAGCCGCCCACACTGCAAACCCTCGTCAATGATTACGAGGTGCCCGCCTCCGTGTTGACGTCCCCTTACGCCATTTCTATCGCGTATCGCACCCCAACCGGTGCCACGTTGAGTTGGGGCATCAAAGTCACCGTGACGCTGCCCGATGGTCTGTCGGGTTATTCACTCACGCGCGCTGCCCAAAGCGTTGCCGATGACGTGTTCATCACCGAGCGCACCATCACGCTCTATAAAGGCGTCGCCACCATTAACTCACAACTGCAACACCAATATTTTGATGGGGAAACCGGTTGTATGCAGGAGGATTACGAATGATGAAACGCCAACGAGGACTTGGCTTACTGGATGTACTCTTTGCGCTGGCGCTGCTGGGTCTGATTTACGCGGGCGCCGCCAAAGTGCTCATGACGCAAAAAGAAACGAACGCCGCGCAAGACTACCGCGTTCGTATCGAGCAGGTCATCGAAGCGCTCCAGAAATACCAATACCAGCAACGCACCATCAAGCCACCGGTCGCCGTGATTGATGAGTTCCCGACCGAACTCAATGATTTGGTGACCACCGATGAGCAGTTCTGGATCAACTGTAGCGAAACCGACGAAGCGGCCAAACGCTGTATTCGCCCTGATTCGGTACCGTGGACGCGTGAGCGCATCGGTTATGAAGCCGGTCATAAGAGCATCACCATTGGCACCGAGCTTCGAGATGTCGCTTACGCCCAGCTGACCTTTCCGCTATCGAGCAGCGTCATTGAGCCGATTTACCGCGCGAAATGGGCAACTGAATTACTCAAGATGCCTTAT
>NZ_JAPEID010000141.1:0-1179 GCF_028823755.1 Vibrio sp. VP6 | reverse complement strand
TCTGGCCAAGGCCAATCAAGCCGGTTATCTCAACGCGCGGCGTGAGCTGCCCGCCAGTGAATACGAGCTCACCGTGGGCACGCTCATTCCAGCGACGCTCATCAGCGCGATGAACTCGGACATTCCAGGCAATGTGATTGCTCAAGTGAGTCAGAACGTCTACGACAGCGCCACGGGCGCGGCGATATTGATACCGCAAGGCACGCAGCTTTACGGCACCTATGACGCGCGCGTCGCGTATGGTCAGCGCCGTTTGCCCGTCACTTGGTCTCGGGTCAATTTCCCCGATGGCAGCAAGCTCAACATTGGCAACATGGCGAGCATGGACGTGACTGGCATGAATGGCCTCACCGGTGACATCAATAACCATTATTGGCGCCTCTTTGGTCAAGCCACCTTGCTCGGCGGTATTTCAGGGATAAGCCAGGCCGCGGTCAGCGATGGTGACGACGATTCGCGCTCCACAGGTGAGTCCGTCGCCGATGGCGTGACGCAGCAATACGCCGAGACGGGCAACATGCTCATTCGCAAAAACATGAACATTCAGCCAACCATCGAAATCGATAACGCTGAGCAGTTTTACATTATGGTGAGCCAAGACGTCATCTTGCCGCCTTACTCTTCCATTCGTTAGTTAATCAGGAATCTTTATGAAAACCTTCACCCTCGCTGTTTTGGGCGGCCTCATCACGTCTGCGTGCTGGGCCGCGCCTTCGGGACAGCTTAATAATGATCAACTGTTTATCACTGGCATCAAAGCGCCACTGCCAAGCTCACCCCCTGAGCTGCAACAAGGCTACGTAGACGTTGGGCAAGTCTCTGCCCCGCAGCCTCAAGCGGTAGAGCGCGGCAAGATGCCTCTAAAGCGCGTCGAACTGCGCAAAGTCGGTCCCAAGGTACCGACAGGAGCGCCCACTCCCCAAGTGCTAGCCCCTCAGACATCAAGTGCCAATGTATCAACGCAAAGCACGTCGTCTGGTGACACAAATAAAACGGCAAGTGGCGCCACAACGTTTTTTGTCGCCGCGGGCGAAGCGCCCTATCGCGCACTCCAGCGCTGGCTCGATAAAGCGCACATCACCAAAGTGGCGTATGGCCTCAGCGATGAGCAGCAAGCCAAGTTACTAGAGCCTATCGAGCGCAACAAAAACTTCACCGGTAGCCTTGCCGTGTCCATTC
>NZ_JAPEID010000140.1:0-1199 GCF_028823755.1 Vibrio sp. VP6 | reverse complement strand
CGACGTAACTTTGTGCTTGGTTGAGGTTGGAGGTCATCATTTGGGTGAAACTGGCACAGTTGACACAAAACAGTGCCGATGAATCAAATGAGACCAACACACTGCACAAGGTCAGTGCGCTTAACGTTCGTTTCATTCGTCGTCCTCCAGGATGTGTTGTTGTTTCAGATAGGGCAGATACCAGTTTTCGCCATGGTCGCTGACCAATTGACGGATGGTGTTCACACTCTCTTTGTCGGATGCGCCAACAAACGCCAGTGCCAGCTTATCCAAAGACAAGTCCACCAAACGGCTCCCCGTGGGTTGGTGGACGTAGTAGTCGCGTTTGCGCACGGCGTTTTTGAGCAGGTCGATTTGTTTGTCATTGAGACCAAACTGGTGATAGGTTTTGGCAAACTGCCCCGCCTTGGGGTTGGGTAAGAAAACTTGCGTCGGGCACGACTCCATCAGCACATCCAAAATGCCCGATTTGATGGCTTCGTTGAGCGCTTGAGTAGCGAGCAACACCAGGCAGTTGAGTTTGCGCAGCTCTTTAAGCCATTCCACTAACATGTCTTTAAATACCGGATGTTTGAGGGCAATCCACCCTTCATCAATCAAGATAAAAGACGGGTTGCCATCGAGGCACCGTTCAATGGTGCGAAACAGATACGACAATACCGGCACCAAATCACGGTCGCCGCGCTTCATCAACTGGTCAATTTCAAACACGGTAAAATCGGCAAACGAGAGTGAACGGCTTTCGGCATCCAGTAAGTCCCCAGCGCGGCCATTGATGGTGTAATACCCCACGGCGGTTTTGATGCGTTGGTCTTGCACTTGCGCGCAGAACTCGGTCATCGACAAGCGAGACGAGCCGCGCATGTCACTGAGCGCTTTAAAAATGCTTTCTCGCATCTCAGGGGTGACGGTTTCTCCTTGCAGCACCAAAAGCTGCTCAATGTACTCACAGCACCATTCAAAATCGTTATCCAAATCCGCCAGTGGCGCAAAGGCGGGCGCTTCCCGTGAGCCAACCGAACCAATATCTAGGTGCAAGCCGCCAAGCTGACTCATGGCGAACATCGAGTACTTTTTATCAAAGGCAAATACCCGAGCATTGGGATAACGATGCATTTGCGCGACCAGCATGGCCAATAAGGTCGATTTCCCCGCCCCTGTTGGACCAAAGATTAAGGTATGCCCCACATCGTCTACAT
>NZ_JAPEID010000139.1:0-1235 GCF_028823755.1 Vibrio sp. VP6 | reverse complement strand
TCATGGCCCTTACGAGTAGGGCTACACACGTGCTACAATGGCGCATACAGAGGGCAGCCAACTTGCGAAAGTGAGCGAATCCCAAAAAGTGCGTCGTAGTCCGGATTGGAGTCTGCAACTCGACTCCATGAAGTCGGAATCGCTAGTAATCGTGGATCAGAATGCCACGGTGAATACGTTCCCGGGCCTTGTACACACCGCCCGTCACACCATGGGAGTGGGCTGCAAAAGAAGTAGGTAGTTTAACCTTCGGGGGGACGCTTACCACTTTGTGGTTCATGACTGGGGTGAAGTCGTAACAAGGTAGCGCTAGGGGAACCTGGCGCTGGATCACCTCCTTAAACGATGATTACTCACGATGAGTGTCCACACAGATTGATACGGTTTATAAAGTAAAGAGAAGAAGAGTTCCCAAACTCTTCAATCCAGTGTCCCGTTCGTCTAGAGGCCTAGGACACCGCCCTTTCACGGCGGTAACAGGGGTTCGACTCCCCTACGGGATACCATTGGGTCGTTAGCTCAGTTGGTAGAGCAGTTGACTTTTAATCAATTGGTCGCAGGTTCGAATCCTGCACGACCCACCATTCTTCTCCACGAAGAATTAAAACTTATGTGGGCGATTAGCTCAGTTGGGAGAGCACCTGCCTTACAAGCAGGGGGTCACTGGTTCGAGCCCGGTATCGCCCACCATTCTCTAAGTATTTTTGGATAGGAATTCCAAACCACTTCAGTAAGACGTATGTGGTTAGAATCTTCGACTCTGAAAGTCTTTAGAAAATGTACTTCCTTGTGAAGAAACATAGCTCTTTAACAATTTGGAAAGCTGACAAAACAACAATTTATTGTTGTTTGTAAAGTTCTCAATGTTTGTCTTTATGACAAACACCAAAATAACACATTCAAGTGTTCTTGGAATTTGAGTCCGGCAAAATCGAGTCTGCATCATGTATAAAAATTGCAGACAACTTTGGTGACTTGTCATCAACTCGAAACTCCTTCGGGTTGTATGGTTAAGTGACTAAGCGTACACGGTGGATGCCTTGGCAGTCAGAGGCGATGAAAGACGTAGTAACTTGCGATAAGCCCAGATTAGGTAGTAACAACCATTTGAGTCTGGGATTTCTGAATGGGGAAACCCACGTGCATAAGCACGTATCCTTACCTGAATACATAGGGTAAGGAGGCGAACCGGGGGAACTGAAACATCTAAGTACCCCGAGGAAAAGAAATCAACC